>JAKFWE010000131.1 GCA_021732895.1 Allobosea sp.
GCTGCGCAAGGCTGAGGATCGCCTCGCGCGTGTCGCCGAGCCCGGCCATAATGTAGGTCGAGACCTGGCCGCGCCCGAACACCGGCACGGCCGCCTCGAAAGCCGAGAAATAACGCTCCAGCGGCACCTCGGCCTTGCCCGGCATCAGCCGCCGGCGCAGTTCCGGCGTCACCAGTTCGAGATGCATGCCGAGCGCATCGACGCCGGCCTCGCGCATGCGGCCGAACCATGCGTCGTCGTCGGGCGGCTCGCATTGCGCCTGGATCGGCAGGTTCACGGCCGCTTTGATGGCGAGTGCGCTCTCGGCGAGGATCGCGGCGCCGCGATCCTTGGTCGGCGGCGTGCCGGTCGTCATCACCATGTGCTTCACGCAATCGAGTTCGACGGCGGCCTTCGCGACCTCGGCGAGCTGCGCCGGCGTCTTGCGCTCGACCGTGCGGCCCGCCGCCAGCGATTGCCCGATGGCGCAGAACTGGCAGGTTTTCGTCCGGCTCCGGTAGCGGATGCAGGTCTGGAGCACCGTCGTCGCCAGCACGTCGCGGCCGTGCAGCACGGCGATCCTGGAATAGGGCACGCCTTCGGCCGTCTTCAGGCGATAGAACTTCGGCTGCGGCGGGAACGAGACCTCGCCGAGCACGAGCCCTTCGCGGGTGATCCGGCTCCTGCCGAAGGCGTCGGGCTGCTCGACCAGATAGGGGCTCTCGAAGGCCGGCGCGGTATGCACCGGCGCCATCACGGTCATGCCGTCGATTGTCATGGCCTTGTGGTCGGAGGGGCCGGCCCCGCCGCGCCGGCTCTCGGCGCCGGCCCCGGGATCAACCAGCCGCACCCCGAAGGACTGCAACTCGTTGATCAGCCGCTCCGTCGGCATGGGTTTCGGAATCGTCTGCTCCATGGCGGAGGCTCCTGTCGGGCGGCGGCATGGCGAATGCCGCGTCGAGATGCATTGGTTGTGCCGCGCGATTGTCGAGGACGAGGCTGAGCAGTTCGGGGCGGGCGTAGTGGCCGACGCAATCCATCATTCGCTTGCGCTTGACGATCAGGCCCATGTCGAGATCGGCGACGAGGATGCCCTCGCCCTCGGTCAGAGGCGGCGCGAGATGGCGGCCTTCCGGCGAGACGATCGCGGTCATGCAGCCGCCGCGCAGGCCCTTGCGCAGGCCCTCGTCGGGCGAGATGCGGGCGATCTGCTCCTCGGTCAGCCAGCCGGTGGCGTTGACCACGAAGCAGCCGCTTTCCAGCGCGTGGTGGCGGATCGTGACCTCGATCTGCTCGGCGAAGATCGGCCCGACCAGCGAGCCCGGAAACTGCGCGACATGGATCTCCTCGTGCTGCGCCATCAGCGCGTAGCGCGCGAGCGGGTTGTAGTGCTCCCAGCAGGCGAGCGCGCCGACGCGACCCACGGCGGTGTCGACCACCTTCAGCCCCGCGCCGTCGCCCTGGCCCCAGATCATCCGCTCGTGGAAGGTCGGGGTGATCTTGCGGCGCTTCAGCAGCAATTCGCCCGTGGCGTCGAAGATCAGCTGCGCGTTGTAGAGCGAACAATGGTAGCGCTCGTTGACGCCGAGCACGACGACCATGCCATGGCGGCGGGCGGCGGCCGCGACCGCCTCCGTCACCGGGCCGGGCACGGCGACCGCGTTCTCATAGAGCCTGACATGCTCGCCGCCGGTCGTCACCGGTGGATGCACGAAGGAAAAGTAGGGATACCAGGGCACGAAGGTCTCGGGGAAGACCGCGAGCTTCGCGCCCCTGGCGGCGGCGTCCGCCATGGCGGCGAGCACGCGCTCCAGCGTGCCCGACCAGGCGTCGAGGTCGGGCGCGATCTGGATCGCGGCGACGCGGATGGTGGTGCCTGGCGCCGCCACCGGGAGCCTCTACAGCGTCCAGGTGTTGAGGATGAAGGCGTTGTCGCGGCGATGCAGCAGGATGCAGTCGAGCACGTCGAGCGGGCTGATCGGCTTGATGCCGGGGATCAGCGAACCCTCGCCATGGCCGTAGAGCATCTGCAGGGCGAAGCGGCAGCAGTAGACCTTGCCGCCCTCGGCCATGAACTTCTCGATCTGGTTGCCGAAGTTCTGCGCGCCGGGAAAGGGCTCGTCGCCGAGCTTGGGGAAGCCGCGCAGGATGCCGAGCGTGACGCCGGGGCCGTAGAGCAGAACCGAGGTCTCGAAACCCTTGCGCTGCAGCCGCAGCGCCTGGAGCAGGTTCACGAGGCCGATCGAGCCCTCGAACGCGACGGTGTGGAAGGTGATCAGGGCCTTCTCGCCGGGTTGCGCCTTGACGTCCTCGAAGACCTTCTCCTCGTAATCGACCAGGAAATCGCCCTTCTTGTTGGCTTCCTTCGTGACGGCTGGCATGGCGCACCTCGTTTCTGGCGACCGCCCGGACGGCGGGCTACCGGAGATCACCTGCAACGCGCGTGCCAGATTGTATGCATGATGATCGTCGAACAATCTAACATTGATTGCATTCAATAATCCGATCAATACGCCGGGGTCATTCAGAAAGCCTGACTGATATATCATCTCGCGCAATAAAATACGGCATGAAGCTGCAGCAATGCACGATCAGGCGCGTCTGCCTTGGTCCTGACCGCGCCATGCAAATCGCGTGACAGAGAGGGGCGCTACAATCTACGGTCAATCTTGACTGCGCCCGAATCCGCTTGCGCGAGAGAGCCCGATTCCATGCTGGCCTGGACCCCCGATCTGACCCGCAGCGACATGCCGCGCTATCTCGCCATCGCCGACGCCATCGCGGAGGATGTGGGGGCCGGCCGGCTCACTGTGGGCGACCGGCTGCCGCCGCAGCGCAAGCTGGCGCAGCGGCTCGGGGTGGATTTCACCACCGTCGCGCGCGGCTATGTCGAGGCCGCCAAGCGCGGGCTTGTGGAATCGCATGTCGGCCAGGGAACCTTCATCCGCCCGCCGCGTCCCCGACACGCGCCGAGCCGGGCGCATGTGCCCTCGCCCGTCGATCTCTCGATGAACCTGCCGCCGGAGCCGGACGATCCCGAACTGCTCGGCCGGATGAGCGCCGGACTTGCCGAGGTGTCGCGCGACCTCGTCTCGCTGCTGCGCTATCAGGGTTTCGGCGGCGCGCAGGCCGATAAGGACGCCGCCTCGAACTGGCTGGGACGCCGCGCGCTGGTGCCGAGCCATGACCGGCTGCTGGTGACGCCGGGCGCGCATCCGGCGCTGCTTGGCATCTTCGGCCTGCTCGCCCGGCCGGGCGACACGATCCTGTGCGAGGCCGTGACCTATCCGGGCTGCCGCTCGATCGCAGCCCAGCTCGGGCTGACGCTGGTCGGGCTCGAGATGGACGAGGACGGCGTGACGCCGGACGCGCTGGCGCAGGCCTGCCGGCGCCATGCGCCCAAGGCGCTCTACCTCAACCCGACCCTGCACAATCCGACGACGCTGACGATCCCCGAGCCGCGCCGTGAGGCCTTGGCCGCGATCGCGCGCCGCCAGCGCCTGCCGATCGTCGAGGACGACGCCTACGGTTTCATTCCGGCGCATGGACCGGCGCCGTTCGCGGCGATCGCGCCCGATCTGACCTGGCACATCGCCGGGCTGGCCAAGTGCATCGGGGCGGGTCTGCGCGCCGCTTACGTCGTCGCGCCCGAGGCGCGGCAGGCCTGGCCCTTCGCGGCGGTCATGCGCGCGGCCAACATCATGGCCTCGCCGCTGACCGTGGCGTTGGCGACGCGCTGGATCGAGGACGGCACGGCCGACGCCATCCTGCGCTTCATCCGCAAGGAGGCGATCGCGCGGCAGCAGATGGCGGCCGAAATCCTGCCTGGCGGCAGCTTCAAGGCCGACCCGCTGGCCTTCAATCTCTGGGCGCCCCTGCCGCCCGCCTGGACGCGCTCCTCCTTCATTGGCCATATGCGGGCGACGGGCCTCGGCATCGTCGCCAGCGACGCCTTCACGGTCGACGGGCCGCCGCCCGAGGCCGTGCGCGTCTGCCTCGGCGGCCCGCTTCCCCGCGAGCGGCTGCGCGGCGCGCTCGAGTTCATGGCGCATACGCTGGACCGAACACCCGCGGCGACCTCGACCATCCTTTGACTGCTCAACCTCGGCCGGCCGTCATCTCCGCTACGGACACCGCGCAGCCGAACTCCGCCGCCGACGCGGCGAACCAGGACCAGAAGCTGCCGGCCAGGCTGCGAGGGACCATCATCTCGAAAACAGCGCCATCGGGGCCGTCGTCGCCCCGCCAGAGATGCACGCCGATATGGGCGATGGCGGTCAGGGCCGCCATCCCGACCGGAAAGGCCGACGGATGCAGATCGAGCATGCAGCCCTTGGCCAGCGTCTCGCGGATTTTCGACCCCGACAGGCGCAGGACGGCGCGTCCATCGCTCTGGTCGGAAACCGCGGCGAGACAGGACAAGGCGGCGAGCGTTTCGGGGAAGCCGGCGCGATGGCCGGCGACGAGCAGCCATTGCCCGGGGCCGGCCCAGACGAGGCTGTGCGCGCCGGCATGCGCCACCGCAGGCGACGACGGCAGATCGAGCCCGGGCCTCTTCGCGAGCGCCGCCGCCAGCGCCGCCTCGCCGCCCTCGGCCGCGATCAGCGTCGCGACGCCCAGTCCGTCGCGGGCGAGCGCGATGACGCCCGGCGCGCCGGCCGTTCCGACATGGCCGTCCGCGAGGATGCCGGCCCAGGCGCCGAGCGGCGTCCATGTCCTCGTCATGGCAGGCTCAGCCATGGAGACGGGCGCCTTCAGGGTCGAGGAAGCAGGCGGGGCAGATCTCGACCTCGACATCGCCGTCGCGCAGCGGATCGACCGCGCGGACGCGCTCGCCGATGCGGGCCGGACCGTTCCTGAGCAGGCCGAGCCCGATCCAGTGCCTCAGGCTGGGCGAATAGGCCACCGATGTCATGAAGCCCTCGTCGTTCTCCAGCGTCGCGGACCGGCCGGGCCCGACGAAATGGGCGCCGGCGCGCAGCCGCTCGCTCCTGTTGACAGGCCTGAATCCGACAAGGACCGGCCTGTCGGCCGCGACCAGCGCCTCGCGCTTCGCCATTACGCGACCGATGAAGTCCTTTTTCGCGGAGACCATCCTGCCCAGGCCGAGATCGCGGGCCGTGGTCTGGCCGTTGAGCTCGTTGCCGGCGACATGGCCCTTTTCGATCCGCATCACACCGAGCGCCTCTGTGCCGTAGGGCGTGATGCCGTGCGGCTCGCCCGCAGCCATCAGGGCGCGCATCATCGCGTCGCCATGGTCGGCAGGCACGGCGAGCTCATAGGCGAGCTCGCCCGAAAACGAGATCCGGAACAGCCGCGCCGGAACGCCGCCGCCGACCGTGACCGCGCGCGCCGCGAGATAAGGGAAGGCCTCGTTCGAGATGTCGTGCCGCGGATCGACCACGCCCTGCAGCACGGCGCGCGCCTTCGGCCCGGCGATCGCGGCCTGCGCCCAATGCTCGGAGACCGAGACCATCCGCACGTCCAGCGTCGGCCAGAGAACCTGTCGGCAGAATTCGAGATGCTGCATCACCCTGGCGGCGTTGGCCGTGGTGGTGGTCATCAGGAAATGCGTCTGCGCCAGCCGCGAGGTCGTGCCGTCGTCCATGACGAAGCCGTCCTCGCGCAGCATCAGCCCGTAGCGCGCCTTGCCGACGGGCAGGGCCTTCCAGCCATTGACGTAGACGCGCTCCAGGAATTCGGCGGCGTCCGCGCCCTGGATGTCGATCTTGCCAAGCGTCGAGACGTCGCAGAGACCGACGCCGTTCCTCACGGCCAGCACTTCCCGGTTCACGGTCGTCAGCCAGTCGCTTTCGCCGGGCTTCGGGTAGTACTGCGCCCGCATCCAGAGGCCGCTCTCGACAAACACCGCGCCCTGGTCCTGCGACCAGCGATGTGTCGGGCTGAGCCGGGTCGGCCGGAAATCCCTGGCGCGGTGATGGCCGGCCAGCGCGCCGATCGCGACCGGCGTGTAGGGCGGCCGGAAGATCGTGGCGCCGGTCTCGGGGATCGTCTTGCCCGTCTGTTCGGCCATTATCGCGAGGCCGGCGAGGTTCGAGGTCTTGCCCTGGTCGGTCGCCATGCCGAGCGTGGTGTAGCGTTTGAGATGCTCGACCGGGCGAAAGCCCTCGCGCGCTGCGAGCTCGATATCGGCGTCGGTGACGTCGTTCTGGAAATCGACGAAGGCCTTGCGCGGGAAGAACGCGCGCTTGCCGCCCCTGACCCGCCAGACGGGCGAGTGCGCGACGCCCTCGGGATCGGTCCGGGGCGGCTGCGGGGTGGGCTTGGGCGCAAATCCGCAGGCGGCCGCCGCCTCGCCGCCGAGGCGCGCGCCATCCACCAGCGCCAGCGCCAGCGACAGGCGCCCGGCGGCGGCGCCGGCGACGCTCAGGCCCGCAGGCGGCGCGGACGGCACGAAGGCGTGGATGGCGTCGTCCCAGGCCGGCCGCGTGTTCTGGTGCGAGGCGAGGTGCAGAGTCGGATTCCAGCCATTCGAGACGGCCAGCAGGTCGCATGACAAGGCCTCTTCGCGGCCCGACGCCGCGCGGACCGTCAGACCTTCGAGGGCGCGGCCGCCGGTGGCGCCGGCGACGATTCCGGTGACGACGCGCGCGCCGAGCCTGGTCGCCAGCGCCGTCAGCGCCGGGTCGCGATCGGGCCGGGGATCGACTATCGCCGCGATCGTCGCGCCGGCCGCCGCCAGATCGCGCGCCGTCGTCCAGCCGTCGTCCCCGGTGGTGAAGATCACGGCCTCCCGGCCCGGCAGCACGCCATGGCGGTTGAGATAGGCGCGAACGGCGCCCGCCAGCATGACTCCCGGAGTATCGTTGCCGGCGAAGACGATCGGCCGCTCGATCGCGCCGGCGGCGAGGACGGCCCGCTTCGCATTGATCCGCCAGGAGCGCTGGCGCGGCTGATGGGCCGGCGGGATCGGCAGGTGATCGGACACCCGCTCGACCGCGCCGTAGACGCCATGGTCGTAGACGCCGAAGACGGTGGTGCGCGGCATGATCCGCACGTCCGGCAGGCTCCCGAGCTCCGCCAGCGCGTCGGCGATCCATTCCGAGGCGGCGCGGGCGTCGATCTCGCGCTTCTCGTTGAGAAGCTTGCCGCCGAGCCGGAAATCCTCGTCGCAGAGAATGACGCGGGCCCCGGCCCGGCCGGCCGCGAGCGCGGCCGAAAGGCCGGCCGGGCCGGCGCCGATGACCAGCAGGTCGCAGAAGGCGAAGGCCTTCTCGTAGTGGTCCGGATCTTCGCGGCCGGCGGCGCGCCCGAGGCCGGCGGCGCGGCGGATCAGCGGCTCGTAGAGCTTCTCCCAGAACCTGGCCGGCCACATGAAGGTCTTGTAGTAGAAGCCCGCGACCAGAGCCGGCGCGGCGAGCTGGTTGACCGACAGCAGGTCGAAGGCGAGCGAGGGCCAGCGGTTCTGGCTCGCCGCCTCGAGCCCGTGATAGAGCTCGGTCGTGGTCGCCCGGGTGTTGGGTTCGCGCCGGGCGCCGGCGCGCAGCTCGACCAGCGCGTTGGGCTCTTCCGGCCCGGCCGAGAGGATGCCGCGCGGGCGGTGATATTTGAACGAGCGCCCGACCAGCCTGACGCCGTTGGCGAGCAGCGCCGAGGCCAGCGTGTCGCCGGCATAGCCCTCGTAGCGCCTGCCGTCGAAGCGGAAGGACCGCGTCTGGCTGCGGTCGATCAGGCCGCCGCCGGCGAGCCGGAAGGGTTGCGCGCTCATGCGGCGGCTCCGGCGCCACGTCGCCTCACCGGCTCTATGCTCTCGATCGCATGGGTGCGCGTGTCGCGCGTCACCGTGAGCCAGGCATGGCAGCCGGCGCCGTGATACCAGAGCTCGCGATGGCGCCCGGCCGGATTGTCGCGCTGGTAGACGTAGTCGAGCATCGCCGCTTCGGTCGCGTCGAGGCCGTCGGGACGCTGCGGATCGGCGGCGCCGAGATAGCTGAATTCCTGGGCGTCGCGGGCGCCGCAATGCGGGCAGGGGATGCGCATGACTCTGTCCTCGGGCCCGTCAATGCAGGTTCGGCTGGGCCCCGGCGCCCTTTTCGTCGATGACGCGGCCCGTCGTGAAGCGGTCCAGCCTGAAGGCGGCGGCGACCGGATGCGGCTCGTCCCTGGCGATCAGATGGGCGAAGCAGAAGCCCGAGGCGGGCGTCGCCTTGAAGCCGCCATAGCACCAGCCGGCGTTGAGGTAGAGCCCCTCGACCGGGGTGCGGTCGATGATCGGCGATCCGTCCATCGACATGTCCATGACGCCGCCCCAGTGCCGCAGCATCCGCACGCGGCCCAGGCCCGGCCAGAGCGCCATCGCCGATTCCATCACGTCCTCGATGACCGGCAGGTTGCCGCGCTGGGCGTAGGAATTGTAGCCGTCGATGTCGCCGCCGAAGACGAGCCCGCCCTTGTCGGACTGGCTGATGTAGAAATGGCCGGCGCCATAGGTGACGACGCAGTCGATCAGCGGCTTGAGCCCTTCGGAGACGAAGGCCTGCAGGACGTGGCTCTCGATCGGCAGCCGCATTCCCGCCATGGCCGCGAGCCGCGACGAGTTGCCGGCGACGGCGAGCCCGACCTTCCTCGCCCTGATCGGCCCGCGCGTCGTCTCGACGCCGGCGATCCGGCCGTTCTCGACGCTCAGCCCGGTGACCTCGCAGTTCTGGACGATGTCGACGCCGCGGCTGTCGGCCGCGCGCGCATAGCCCCAGGCGACGGCGTCGTGGCGCACCGAGCCGCCGCGCTTCTGCAAAAGCCCACCCTGGATCGGGAAGCGGCCGGTCTCGTAGTCGAGAAAGGGCAGAAGGCTGCGAACCTGCTCCCGGTCGAGCAGTTCGGCGTCGACTCCGGCGAGCCGCATGGCGTTGCCGCGCCTGGCGTAGGCGTCGCGCTGGGCGTCGGAGTGATAGAGGTTCACCACGCCGCGCTGGCTGACCATGGCGTTGTAGTTGACGTCCTGCTCCAGGCCCTCCCAGAGCTTCAGCGAGTGCTCGTAGAACGGCGTGTTGCCGGGCAGGAGATAGTTCGAGCGGATGATCGTGGTGTTCCGCCCGACATTGCCCGAGCCGATATGGCCCTTCTCGACCACCGCGACATTGGCGACGCCGTGCCGGCTGGCGAGATAATGCGCCGTCGCCAGCCCGTGCCCGCCGCCGCCGATGATGACGACGTCGTATTCGGGCTTCGGCGCGGCGTCGCGCCAGGCCGGCGTCCAGCCCTTGTGGCCCTTCAGCGCCTGGGCGAGCAGGGAAAAAACGGAGTAGCGCATCGGCGATCCGGATCGGGCTCGAGCCCGCCGCCTGCGGCGCCGGGCTTGTCATCGTGAGATTGCCGGACGTAGGCTCGACGACATGACTTCCAGCGACGCGAGATTGACCGGGAGCGACGGCCCCGCGCCGGCCCATGTCGGCTTCCTGCTGATCCCGGATTTCGCGCTTCTGGCCTATGCCTCGTCGATCGAGCCGCTGCGCGCGGCCAACCGGCTGTCCGGCCGTGAACTCTATCGCTGGAGCCATGTCTCGATCGACGGCTGTCCGGCCGTCGCCTCCAACGGAGTCGATATCAGGGCGGATTTCGGCGTCGGCGAGGAGGTGCGCTTCGACTACCTGTTCGTCTGTGCGGGCGGCAATCCGGCGGCGTTCCAGCATGCGCCGACCTTCGCCTGGCTGCGCCAGCTCGCACGGCGCGGCGTCAGGCTCGGCGGCGTCTCCGGCGGCCCCTATATCCTGGCGCGAGCCAACGTGCTGTCGGGGCGCCGCTTCACCATTCACTGGGAGCACGCGCCGGCCTTCATGGAAGATTATCCGGAGCTCGACCTGCGGCGCTCGCTCTACGAGATCGACCGGGACCGGCTGACGTCGAGCGGCGGCACAGCTCCGCTCGACATGATGCATGCGGTGATCGCCCGCGAGCATGGCAGCGAACTCGCGCTGTCGGTCAGCGAATGGTTCCTGCAGACGCATGTCCGCGAGGGCGCCGGTCCGCAGCGCATGCCGCTGCGCGAGCGGCTCGGCATCGCCCATGCGCCGCTTCTGCGCGTGATCGGCCGGATGGAGCAGAACCTGGAGAATCCGGTGGCGCGCGAGGAGTTGGCGCGGACCGCCGGCGTCTCGCTGCGCCAGCTCGAGCGGCTCTTCAGACTGCATCTCGGCCGTTCGCTCGGGGAGCATTATCTCGGCCTCCGGCTCGACCGCGCGCGCGACCTCTTGCGCCAGACCTCGCTCTCGGTGCTGGAGACCGGGCTGGCCTGCGGCTTCGCCAACGCCAGCCACTTCTCGCGCGCCTACCGCGCCCGCTTCAGCCATTCGCCACGGGCCGAGCGTGCGCCTCTCGGCGGGCCGGCTTGGCGCTGAAAGTCAAGAAAGCGTCGCAAGACGGCACTTCGTTCGCGTATCGCATCGAAATTCTGAGGTCTTCGACAAACGGGGACCGACCGCCATGAAACGTCTCGCCGCATTCGCGCTCGCCTGCGCCGTCACGCTGGCCGGCACACTGGCTACTTTGCCCGCGTTCGCTCAGGATTCGCTCGCCAAGATCAAGGAGAAGGGCGTCCTCACCGTCGGCGTCAAGAACGACTACAAGCCCTGGGGCTTCCTCGAGCCGACGGGCAAGATCGTCGGGCTCGAGATCGACCTCGCCCAGGCGGTCGCCGACAAGATCGGCGTCAAGCTCGAGCTGCTGCCGGTGATCGCCGCCAACCGCATGGAGTTCCTCAGGCAGGGCCGCATCGACATGGTGCTGGCGACGATGGGCGACACGGCGGAGCGCCGCAAGGTCGTCGGCATGGTCGAGCCGAACTACTATGCCGGCGCGACCAATGTGATGGCGCTGAAGAGCGCCGGGCTCAAGACATGGGCCGAGCTGAAGGGCCGCAAGGTCTGCGCCGTGCAGGGGGCCTATTACAACCGCCGCGTCACGCAGATGTACGCGCCCGAGCTCGTCGTCTTCCCGTCCGTGCCCGACGCGCTGAATGCGCTCGCCGGCGCCAACTGCGTCGCCTTCCTGTTCGACGACACGCTGATCGTCTCGACGCTGTCCGGCGGCGATCCGAAATGGGCCGGTTACGAGATGCCGCTGGTCTCGGAAGATCCGCAGCTCTGGGCGATCGGCCTCCGGCTCGAGGACATGGACGGCCCCTTCGGCAAACTGGTCAAGGAGATGTCGACCGACTGGCACAAGAGCGGCAAGCTGCTGGAGCTGGAGGCGAAATGGGGCATCAAGCAGAGCCCCTACCTGATCGAGACCAACAGGAAGCTGAAGGCGGGTTCCTAGGTCTCCACCATGGGGGCCCTCACCGACGCCGCCCTTGCGAGCGTGGCGAAGCGAGCCGGAGGTCGGCGCGAGACGCCGGCTTGCCTCGTCGCCGCGCTCCTCGCATCGACGGCGGAGCCGCGCGGGGGTTCGCCATGATCGCCGCCTTCTTCGAGCGCCTCAATGAGACGCAGGGGCTGAACTTCTCGGTCTTCCATGACGCCTTCGACGGGGCGCGCTTCCTGACCGGCCTGTGGACGACGATCTACATCTGCGTCGTGGCGATCCTGGCCTCGCTCGCGCTCGGCCTGCTCGGCGTCTGGCTGGCCGGAGGCCAGTCGCGGTTCGGCCGGCTCGTCGTGCGGGCCTATGTCCAGTTTTTCCGCAACACGCCGCCGCTGGTCCAGCTCTCCTTTTTCTATTTCGCCGTCGGCGCCCTGTTGACGCGCGTCGCGGACGGGTTCGGCGGGCTGTC
>JAKFWE010000506.1 GCA_021732895.1 Allobosea sp.
GACAGATGCTGTCCAATGTGCTGAGTCTGCGCGAGCGTCGCGTGGGCGATGTGATGGTGCCCCGCACCGACATCGTCGCCGTCTCGCACGAGGCGACGCTCGGCGAGGTGCTCGACCTGTTCCGCACGGCGGGACATTCCCGCCTGCCGGTCTACGGCGATTCGCTCGACGATCCGCGCGGCATGGTCCATATCCGCGATTTCCTCGAGATCATCGCCGAACAGGCGAGGCCGGCGCAGGCGAATGGCGACGCCGCCGGCAGAAGCCCCGATCTCGCCGCCGTCGATCTTTCGCTGACGCTCGCCGACGCCAAGATCCTGCGCCCGGTGCTCTACGTGCCGCCCTCGATGCCGGCCGTCGATTTGCTGGTGCGGATGCAGGCGACGCGCACGCACATCGCGCTGGTGATCGACGAGTATGGCGGCACGGACGGCCTGCTCTCCATGGAGGATCTGGTCGAGATCGTCGTCGGCGAAATCGAGGACGAGCACGATCTCGACGAGGCTCCGGCCATCGCGCCGGCTGGCGAGGGTGGTTTCACGGCCGATGCGCGCGCGACGCTGGCCGAGCTGGAGGAAGCCACCGGCGTCGATCTCTCGGAGGCGGAGGTCGCCGAGGATGTCGACACGCTGGGCGGGCTGATCGTCACGCTCGCCGGCCGCGTGCCGGCGCAGGGGGAGATCATCACGGGGCCGCAGGGTCTGACCTTCGAGGTGCTCGACGCCGATCCCCGCCGGATCAAGCAGGTCCGGATTGGCCTGCGGGACAGGACGGACGGGGCGCCCGACTAGCGGCCGCCCGCGGCGAGCGGCTGATGGGCTTTTCCGCGCTCGCCGACCATGTCGTCCTGTCCTGGGGCTGGCGCAGGCGCCTGATCGCGCTGTTTTCCGGCGCGAGCGGCGCGCTGGCGCTGGCGCCGCTCGATCTCTGGCCCGCCATCGTCGTGCCGATGACCACCGCCGTCTGGCTGCTCGACGGCGCGGCGGGCGAGAGCCGGGCGGCGCGCCTCAGGGCGGCGATGGCGGCCGGCTGGTGGTGGGGCTTCGGCTTTTTTCTCGCGGGTCTGTGGTGGCTCGGCGCGGCCTTTCTCGTCGAGGCCGACAAATTCGCCTGGGCGATGCCTCTGGGCGTCGTCGCGCTGCCGGGCTTCCTCGCGCTGTTCCCGGCGCTCGGGTTCGGGTTGGCCCGATTGCTCTGGTCGCCCGGCGCCGGGCGCATCCTGACGCTGGCGGCGGCGCTGGCGCTGAGCGAATGGCTGCGCGGCCACGTGCTGACCGGGTTCCCCTGGAATGTTTACGGGATGATGCTGGCCGGCCAGGACTGGATCGCCCAGTCGGCCTCCGTCATCGGGCTCTACGGGCTGACGCTGCTCGCCGTCGCGCTCGGCGCGGCGCCCGCGACGCTGACGGGCTCCGCCGGCGACCGCCGCCGGGCGCCGATCGCGGCGCTGGTCTTGCTGTGCGCGCTGCTCGGCTTCGGAGCCTGGCGCGTGCCGGCCCAGCCCTCGCCCGTGGTTGCGGGCGTCAAGCTGCGGCTGATGCAGCCGAACCTGCCGCAGGACGCCAAGTTCAGCTCGGCCAACAGCGAGGCGATCCTGCAGCGCTATCTCGAGCTCTCGGACCGGGCGACCAGCCCGCAGGCGCTCGGTGTGCAGGATCTGACGCATCTGATCTGGCCGGAATCGGCGTTTCCCTTCCTGCTCGGGCGCACGCCGGAAGCGCTGTCGCGGATCGCAGCGCTGCTGCCGCCGAACGCGACGCTGATCACGGGCGCCGCGCGCGCCGGCGAGATGCTGCCGGGCGACGGCCGGCCGCCGATCTACAACGCGATCCAGGTCGTCGACGACCAGGGCGTCATCGTCGCGAGCTACGACAAGGTCCATCTCGTGCCGTTCGGCGAATATTTGCCCGGTTTCCTCGACAAGCTGATCCGTGGCCTCGGCCTCTCGGAATTCGTCTCCGTGCCCGGCGGCTTCTCGGCGGGAACGCGACGCGCGCCGCTGACCGTTCGCGGCCTGCCGCCCGCCGCAGCCCTGATCTGCTACGAGGTCATCTTCCCGGGCGCCGTGATGCCGCAGGGGCCGCGCCCCGGCTTCATGCTGAACCTGACCAACGACGGCTGGTTCGGCCAGACCAGCGGCCCCTACCAGCATCTGGCGCAGGCGCGGCTGCGCGCCGTCGAGGAGGGGCTGCCGCTCGTGCGCGTCGCCAACACCGGAGTCTCCGCCGTGATCGACGGCTATGGCCGGATCACCGGCAGATTGCCGCTCGGCCGCGAGGGCGTGCTTGACGCCAGCCTGCCGCGACATCTGCCCGTCACGCTTTACGCGCAGTTCGGGGATGTTTTTTTCGCATGTCTCAGCGCTGCATTCATGGCCATCGGTTGGTTTCGACGCATCTGATCATACCATCTGGAACTTTCTCTTGCGAAACGGCGGGAAGTATCATTCGATGACTAAGTAGATGGACACGCGGTTCACGATCGCTCCTCCGGATCGGCGGCCGGGGTGGCGCGACGATGCAAGGCGCAAAAATGCTGAAGAAGATTCCCAACCCGATCGACCGCCATGTCGGCGCCCGCGTGCGCATGCGGCGCATGCTCGCCGGCGTCAGCCAGGAGAAGCTCGGCGACGCGCTGGGCCTGACCTTCCAGCAGGTCCAGAAATACGAGAAGGGCTCGAACCGGATCAGCGCCAGCCGTCTGCAGCAGATCGCCAAGATGCTCGACGTGCCGGTGTCGTTCTTCTTCGACGGCGCCCCGACCGGCGACATGCCGACGGGGGGGTTTTCGGACGCCGCCTCGACCGCCTACGTCTCCGACTTCCTCGCGACCAGCGAGGGCGTGCAGCTGACCAAGGCCTTCCTGCGCATCAGGAGCTCGAAGGTTCGCCGGCGCATCGTCGATCTGGTCGAGGCGATGGCGGAAGACGAGACGCCAGACGGCTGATCGAAGCCTTCCGCGTTCGCCCTGACGAACGCGCGTCCCGATAAACGGGTTTCCGATCTTGACGGCGAACGCCGACGCTGCAAAGACGCTCTCCGCTCGGCGGTCTCCGCCGGCCGGGTCGAGCCCGCTTCGTCCAGCCCGTTTCGTCCAGCCCGTCTTGCGCATTCGAGGATTCCGACCGTGTCACGCCAGAATTACCTGTTCACCAGCGAGTCCGTCGGCGAAGGCCACCCCGACAAGATCTGCGACCGGATTTCCGACGAGGTCGTCGATCTCTTCTTCAAGGAAGCGGCCAAGGCCGGCATGGATTCCGCCCAGGTCCGCGTCGCCTGCGAGACCCTGGCGACGACCAACCGCGTCGTCATCGCCGGCGAGGTCCGCACCTCGCTCGACGAGAAGGCGATGAAGAGCAAGGTCAAATCGGCCGCGCGCAAGGCGATCAAGGCGATCGGCTACGAGCAGGACGGCTTCCACTGGAAGAAGTGCAAGATCGACGTGCTGCTGCACGCCCAGTCGGCCGATATCGCCCAGGGCGTCGACGCCGCCGGCAACAAGGACGAAGGCGCCGGCGACCAGGGCATCATGTTCGGCTATGCCTGCCGCGAGACGCCCGAGTTGATGCCGGCGCCGATCTACTACGCCCACAAGATTCTCGAGGTGCTGGCCAAGGCCCGCCACGCGAAGGAAGGCGGCGCCGCCAAGCTCGGCCCCGACGCCAAGAGCCAGGTCACGGTGAAATACGAGAACGGCAAGCCGGTGGGCGTCACCCAGATCGTGCTCTCGACACAGCATATCGACGACAGCCTGTCCTCGGCCGACGTGCGCAAGATCGTCGAGCCGTATATCCGCGCGACCCTGCCCGAGGGCTGGATCTCGAAGGACACCGTCTGGCACGTCAACCCGACCGGCAAGTTCGTGATCGGCGGCCCCGACGGCGACGCCGGCCTGACCGGGCGCAAGATCATCGTCGACACCTATGGCGGCGCGGCGCCTCATGGCGGCGGCGCCTTTTCGGGCAAGGATCCGACCAAGGTCGATCGCTCGGCGGCCTATGCCGCGCGCTATCTCGCCAAGAACGTCGTCGCCGCCAGGCTCGCGGAGCGCTGCACGATCCAGCTCTCCTACGCCATCGGCGTCGCGAGGCCGCTCTCGATCTATGTCGATCTGCACGGGACCGGCAACGGCAAGGTCGACGAAGCCAGGCTCGAAGCCGTGCTCGGCGCGGTCATGGACCTGACGCCGCGCGGCATCCGCACCCATCTCAACCTGAACAAGCCGATCTACGCCAAATCGGCGGCCTATGGCCATTTCGGCCGCAAGGCCGGCCGCGACGGCAGCTTCTCCTGGGAGAAGACCGATCTCGTCGACGCCCTGAAGAAGGCCGTCGCCTGAGCCACCTGACGAACGCGACAGTTGAGGCCGGAGCTTGTCGCTCCGGCCTTTTCTTTTGGAACCGACGTTAAGATCGCGCGGTCGTCCCGGGCGCAGCGAAGCGAAGACCCGGGACCCATTCCGGAACGGTTCGGGAATGGATCCCGGATCGGCGCGGCTGCGCCGCTCGTCCGGGATGACGCGGCGTTTGGTTGAAGACACTCAAGCACCAAAGACGTTCATGACCGACGACCACACCGACGAACGCGCCTTCTTCGGCCGGCGCAAGGGCAAGGCGCTGCGGCCGGGCCAGAGCGCGCAGATCATGGGCGCGCTGCCGCGCCTGCGCCTGCCCGAGGGCGCGATCGCCGACGTCGCCGCGCTGTTCCCGCGGCCTGTCGCGGCCGTCCGGCTCGAGATCGGCTTCGGCGGCGGCGAGCATCTGCTGCATCGCATGCGCGAGAGCCCGGAGATCGGCTTCATCGGCGTCGAGCCTTTCGTCAACGGCATGGCGAAGTTCCTCGGCGTCATCGAGCGCGACGGGCTGGACAACATCCGGCTCTGGGACGCCGACGCGGCGCTGCTGCTGCCGCGCCTGCCGCCGGGTTCGCTCGATGCGGTCGATCTGCTCTATCCCGATCCCTGGCCGAAGCGCCGGCAGCGCAAGCGACGCTTCGTCTCGGAGCGGACCCTCGGCCTGATCGCGCGGGCCTTGCGCCCCGGCGGGCGCTTCCGCTTCGCCAGCGACATCGACGACTATGTCGGCTGGACGCTGGCGCGGCTGCTGGCCTCGCCGGCGTTCGACTGGACCGACGAGCGCGCCGCCGACTGGCGCGAGCCCTATCCCGGCTGGGTGCGGACCCGATACGAGGCCAAGGCGATCGCGGCCGGCCGGGTTCCGAGCTATCTCACGGCTGTGCGTCGCGCATCCTGAGGAAGCCGAGGACGCGCTGGGCCGTCGTCTGCGTCAGCGTCCGGAAGCTCTGGCGGGCGCGCTCGATCGCCGGCGCGGACTTGCCGTGGTCCTTGCGCAGGCCGATCAGGGCGCAGGTGGTCTCCCACGACCAGCCGAGGCCGCGGCCGACCAGCAGGACGGCGTCGCGATCGGGCCCGTGCAGGATCTGCTCGGTCGCGGTCAGGCTGAGCCGCGCCAGAACGGCGACCGCGCATGCGGCGTGCTCGGCCGCGCCGGCGGCGGCGAAGCCCGCGACGCGCGCCTCGTCGAGAAGTCCGGCCTCGTTGAGGCGATGAATCTCGGCCAGCGCGGCGTTGAACTTGCCGAGATCGTCCTTGACCTGGGACTGCGCGGCCACCCCGTCCGCGCCGCGCTCGACGGCGAGCTCGATCGCGCCGGCCATGGCCGGCTCCAGCGCGGAGGTGAGGCGGCGGCGCGCGGAGTTCTTGGCCGCGAGCACGAGCTGCTCGACAAGCTCGGCCGGCACGTCGCGGCGCGCGCCCAGCGTCGCCTGCAGCGCATCGTCCTGGACGGCGCGCATCACCAGCACGCCCATGCCGTGACGGGAGAAGCGCGCGGTCTGGTTGGCGGCGACCGCATGGGTGACGACGCGGCCGCCGCGCAGGATCAGGAAATCCGTCACCGGCTCGCCGAGATTGGGCCGCTCGGTGATCGCCAGCATGTGGTCGCGGCCCTTGGCCGCCGAAACCGCGACGAGATCCTGGTCGGTCAGGCGCGCGGAGGCGATCAGCACCGGGCGGGCGACCGCGATCTCGTCGAGCGCCAGCTGGCGCACGACCCCGCCCGGCGCGTTGGGCACGACGGCCAGCCGCTCGGCCAGCTCGATGCGGGCGCGGGTCTCGATGGCGCGCGCGAGGCGGCCGATGACGACGTCGAAGACGCTGATCTGATCGTCGCCCATGCCGGCGGCGGCGCTGACGAACAGATCGGTGAGACGGGCGAGAATCTGGACGCGTTCGTGGCTGGCGCCACGCACCATCGTCGTTTCCAGATCGCGCAGCAGCGCACTGACCGAACTCATCCGCCCAACCCCGTCACACAACGCGAAAAGCATAGGGGCCAAGAATGACCAGTCGGTTAGCGGCATGCGTGGAAGATCGCGCCGACGGCTCGCGGCGCCGGCGATGAGGCGACACGAAGCGGCGCAGAGCTTGCCAGACGCCGAAATGGCGACTAGATACCGCTGCAACAGCTCTGGTTACGGTGCGAGCCGGCGATCAAGAGCGGGCCTGCCGGCCCGCTCTTTTTTGTTGGCGCACGCCCAGCCGGAGGCAACAGGCCCCGCCGGAAGCCAGGCAAGCCCGCAGACATGACCGCGCCGACGAAGACCGTTCAGCCGACCGAGGATCCGGACCGCCGCGTCGTCACCGAAAGCGGCGTCGCCGCGCGCGTGGCCGCGATCGTCGAGCCGGCGATCCTCGATCTCGGCTACCGGCTCGTGCGGGTGCGCGTCTCCGGACAGAACGGCTGCACCGTGCAGATCATGGCGGAGCGGCCGGACGGCACGATGAATGTCGAGGGCTGCGAGGCGGTCAGCCAGGCCGTCTCGCCGGCGCTCGATGTCGAGGATCCGGTTCAGGTCGCCTATCATCTCGAAGTCTCGTCGCCCGGCATCGACCGGCCGCTGGTGCGCCCGAGCGACTTCGCGCGCTGGGCCGGCCATCTCGCCAAAATCGACACCGACCAGATCGTGGCCGGCCGCAAGCGCTTTCGCGGCGTCCTGCGCGGCGTCGAGGGCGGCGATGTCCTGCTCACCCGCGACGACGCCAGATCGGACGAGGACCGCGACGTCGCGATCCCGCTGGCGCGGATCGGCGAGGCGCGCCTCGTCCTGACAGACGCTCTGGTGACGGAATCTCTGCGGCGCGGCAAGGCTGGGCTGCCGCCGGAAATGCCGCCGGCCGACGGCGTCGCCGCGGCGCCGAAAGGCCGCAGGAAATCGCTGGGCCCGCGCCCTGACAAGGCGCGCGGACCGGATTCGCACGAAGCAAGAACCGAAGAGGAGTGAGCGCCATGGTCGTCGCCGCAAACAGGCTCGAATGGCTGCAGATCGCGGACGCCGTCGCCCGCGAGAAATCGATCGACCGCCAGATCGTGCTCGACGCGATGGAGGACGCGATCGCGCGGGCCGCCCGCTCCCGCTACGGCGCCGAGACCGACGTCCATGCCGAGATCAACACCAAGACCGGCGAGTTGCGGCTCGCCCGCCATCTCCAGGTGGTCGAACTGGTCGACAACGGCGCGGTCGAGATCACCATCGACGAGGCCAAGCGCCACAACCCGGCCGCCCAGGTCGGCGACGTCATCGCCGATCCGCTGCCGCCCTTCGATTTCGGCCGCATCGCCGCGCAGGCGGCCAAGCAGGTCATCGTCCAGAAGGTGCGCGAGGCCGAGCGCGACCGGCAGTACGACGAGTACAAGGATCGCATCGGCGAGATCGTCAACGGCGCGGTCAAGCGCGTCGAATACGGCAACGTCTTCATCGATCTCGGACGCGGCGAGGCGATCATCCGCCGCGACGAGATGATCCCGCGCGAGACCTTCAAGGTCGGCGACCGGGCGCGCGCCTATCTCTACGACGTCCGCCGCGAGCCGCGCGGGCCGCAGATCTTCCTGTCGCGCACGCATCCGCAGTTCATGGCCAAGCTCTTCGGCCAGGAAGTGCCCGAAATCTACGACGGCATCGTCGAGGTCAAGGCGGTCGCCCGCGACCCGGGCTCGCGCGCCAAGATCGCGGTGATCTCGCGCGATTCCTCGATCGATCCGGTCGGCGCCTGCGTCGGCATGCGCGGCTCGCGCGTGCAGGCCGTGGTCGGCGAGCTGCAGGGCGAGAAGATCGACATCATTCCCTGGTCGCCGGACGTCGCGACCTTCGTCGTCAACGCGCTGCAGCCGGCCGAGGTCGCGAAGGTGGTGCTCGACGAGGAGGCCGACAAGATCGAGGTCGTGGTGCCCGACGAGCAGCTCTCGCTGGCCATCGGCCGGCGCGGCCAGAATGTGCGCCTCGCCTCGCAGCTCACCGGCTGGGACATCGACATCCTGACCGAGGCCGAGGAATCGGAGCGCCGCCAGAAGGAGTTCCTGAGCCGCACCGAGATCTTCATGAGCGCGCTCAACGTCGACGAGACGGTCGGCCAGCTGCTCGCCTCGGAAGGGTTCCGCTCGGTCGAGGAGGTCGCCTATGTCGATCCTTCCGAGCTCTCCTCGATCGAGGGCTTCGACGAGGACACCGCCGCCGAAATCCAGTCGCGCGCACAGGAGCACCTCGCCGCGATCGAGGCCGAGTTCGAGGAGCGGCGCATCGCGCTCGGCGTCGAGGACGGGCTTCGCGAGGTCGACGGCGTCACCACCGCGATGATGGCGGCGCTCGGCGAGAACGAGGTCAAGTCGGTCGAGGATCTCGCCGGCTGCGCCACGGACGACCTGACCGGCTGGACCGAGCGCAAGGACGGCGAGACCACGCGCCACGCCGGCTATCTCGACGGGTTCGACCTGTCGCGCCAGGACGCGGAGGCGATCATCATGGCGGCCCGCGTGCTGGCGGGCTGGATCGAGCCGGCGGCCGAGGAGACGCAGGCGGAGGGCGAGACCGACGACGCGCCCGCCACGGCCTGAGCGGACGAGCGATGAAGCAGCCGGCGACGGCGCGCGACGCGCACAGGGGCGGGCCGGAGCGGAGCTGCGTCGTCACCCGGTCGGTCAAGCATCCGGACGACCTGATTCGCTTCGTCGTCGGGCCCGACGACGCGCTGACGCCGGATCTGCGGCGCAAGCTGCCCGGCCGCGGCGTCTGGACCAGCCTCTCGGCCGCGACGGTCGGCGAGGCGATCAGGCGCAAGGCGTTCGAGCGCTCGCTGAAGACCAGGGTCGTGGTGCCGCCGGATCTGGTGGCGACGGTCGGCGCGCTGATGGCGCGGGACGCGGTCCAGGCGCTGTCCATGGCCAACAAGGCCGGGCTGGTCCAGGCCGGCTTCGCCAAGGTCGAGGCCATGATCGGCGCGGGCAAGGCCGCCGCCGTGATCGCGGCCAGCGACGCCGCGGAGGATGGACGCCGCAAGATCGGCCAGGCCCTGAAGCGGGCGGCGCTGGCGCGCGAAGAGGCCGGGCTGAAGCCGCGGCGGACGCCCGTCGTGACGGATTTCGCCGCGATCGATTTGGAATTGGCGTTGGGGCGGGCACATGTGATACATGCGGCGCTTGCTCCGGGTCCAGCGACTGAGGGTTTCCTCTCCCGCTGGCGTCGGCTCGTCCGATACCGGACGGACGACGCCGGCCTCGGCGCGCCGGAAGGCCCGGAGAATGTCGAAGACCGGGCCGACGAAGCGACAGGACAGGCCTAGCAAGGCAAAAACGGCAAGACCAAAAGCGGCAAGACCGAAAGCGGCAGGACCGAAAGCATAATGAGCGATACCAAGACCCCGGGCGACAAGACCTTGACCGTCAATCCCCCGAAGACGCTGAGCCTGAAGCGGCCTGTCGAGCAGAGCACTGTTCGGCAGAGCTTCTCGCATGGGCGCTCCAAGCAGGTCGTCGTCGAGGTCAAGCGGCGGCTGGGCGGAGACGTCAAGGAAGCGCCGGTCGCGCGCGCGCCCCAGCCTGCGGTCGTTCCGGCCGCGCCGCGCCCGGTCGTGCCCTCGCCGCCGCCCGTGACGAGGCCGGCCGGGAGCATGCTGCTGCGCACGCTGTCGGACGACGAGAAGGATGCGCGCCAGCGCGCCCTGAGCGATTCCCGCAGCCGCGAGGCCGAGCAGCGCAAGATCGCCGAGGAGGAGGCCCGCATCCGCGCCGAGCGCGAGAGCCGCGAGCGCGCCGAGCGCGAGGCCGCCCTGTCGCGCCAGCGCGAGGAGGAGGAGCGCCGCCGCCAGGAGGACGACCGCAAGCGCCGCGCCGATAGCGCCGTGCGCCAGCGGATGGTCGAGGATGCGGCCCCGCGCGCCTCCGCGCCCGCCGCCACGCCTTCCTCGCCGGCGCCCGCCCCTGCGGCGCCTGCCCGGGAATTCGCCGCCGCGCCGCGCAGTCCGATGCGCGACCCCGGATCCCGCCCGCCGAGCCTCGATCCGCCGCGGCCGCCGCGGGCGCCCCGCGTCGTCGATCCGAACGCCGGCGCCGAGCCGGCCGTGACCCGCCCGGCGCGCCAGGTTCCGACGCCGTCCTCGGCGCGGCGGCCCGACGATGGCGAGGCGAGGCCCGCCTTCCGCCGTCCCGGCGGCGCCGGCGGCCCTGCTCGCGCGCCCGTGCCCGCGCCGAAAGCGCCCAAGGTCGGCGAAAAACCGCGCGGCCGCCTGACGCTTTCGACCGCCACCGGCGGCGACGACGAGCGCACGCGCTCGGTCGCGGCCTTCCGCCGCCGCGTTCAGCGCATGACCGGGCACCGCGCCTCGGACGTCGCCAAGGAACGCGTGATGCGCGAGGTGATCATTCCCGAGACGATCACCATCCAGGAACTCGCCAACCGCATGACGGAGCGCGGCGTCGACGTCATCCGCCTGCTGATGAAGCAGGGCGCGATGCACAAGATCACGGACGTGATCGACGCCGACACGGCCCAGATCGTGGCCGAGGAAATGGGCCACAAGGTCAAGCGCGTCGCCGATTCCGACGTCGAGGGCGACCTGTTTCTCGATGACGATCCGCCCGACACCCTGGGGCCGAGACCGGCCGTCGTCACCATCATGGGCCATGTCGATCACGGCAAGACCTCGCTGCTCGACGCGATCCGCCAGACCCATGTCGTCACCGGCGAGGCCGGCGGCATCACCCAGCATATCGGCGCCTACCAGGTGAAGACGCCGTCCGGCGCCCAGGTCACCTTCATCGACACGCCGGGCCACGCCGCCTTCACGGCGATGCGCGCGCGCGGCGCCAAGGTGACCGACGTCGTCGTGCTCGTGGTCGCGGCCGATGACGGCGTGATGCCGCAGACGGTCGAGGCCATCAACCACGCCAAGGCGGCCGGCGTGCCGCTGATCGTCGCGATCAACAAGATCGACAAGTCCGACTCCAGTCCGGAGCGGGTCCGGGCGGAGCTGCTGCAATACGAGGTCCAGGTCGAGACGCTCGGCGGCGAGACGCTCGAGATCGAGGTTTCGGCCAAGACCGGCAAGAACCTCGACAAGCTGCTCGAGGCGATCGCGCTGCAGGCCGAGCTGCTCGACCTCAAGGCCAACCCAGACCGTCCGGCCGAGGGCACCGTAATCGAAGCCAAGCTCGACCGCGGCCGCGGCCCGGTCGCTACCGTGCTCGTCCAGCGCGGCACGCTGCGCACCGGCGACATCGTCGTCGCGGGCTCCGAGTGGGGCCGCGTGCGCGCGCTGATCGGCGACACCGGGGCCCAGATCAAGGAGGCGCCGCCGGCGCTT
>JAKFWE010000313.1 GCA_021732895.1 Allobosea sp.
CGATCGTCGGGCTGGCGGGGGCGGCCGTCGATTACGCCCGCGCCAGCGCTGCGAGGGCGACGCTAGCCGCCGCCGTGGATTCCGCAGCCCTGGTCGTGGCTCGCGAGGCGAGCCGCTCCAGCGACGCGCAACTGCGCGGCCGGGCCGAGGCCTATCTCAACGCCAATCTGGCCGGCAACGCCGATCTCGCGCTCGCCGGCGTCACGATCCAGATCGACCGGCCGGGCCGCGCCGTCCGCATCGCCGCCAATGCCGCGATCCAGACCAGTCTGACGCGGATCATCGGCATCGACAGCATGGCGCTTTCGGCGACGGCGCTGAGCTCGTGGGGAACCAACACGATCGAACTTGCTCTCGTGCTCGACAATACCGGCTCGATGGCCACTTCGGGCAAGATTCAGGAGTTGAAGCGGGCGACCCGGGATCTGATCGACGAGATGGAACGCACGTCGCGGGACGGCAACGCGATCAGGATCGCGATCGTGCCCTTCGCGACCAAGGTCCGGCTCGACCAGAGCTATGCCGACGCCGACTGGCTGCGCTTCCAGCCGACCCTGCCCAAGGCGCAGTGGCGCGGCTGCGTCGCCGATCGGGATCGGCCCAACGACACAGCCGACGGCGTCGATGTCAACCGTCGCGACACGCTGCACCCGGCTGTCGCCTGCGCCGGCGACGAGAGCGCCCTGGCGCGGCTGCAACCCCTGACTGACAACTGGAGCCAGTTGCGCAGCACGACCGACGCCATGACGCCGAGCGGCTACACCAACCTCACGATCGGCATCGCCTGGGGCATGGCGGCTCTCAGTCGCGGCGCGCCACTGGCGGAGGCCGCCGCTCCTTCGCCGGGCCTGAAGAAATACATGATCGTGCTGACCGACGGGCTGAACACCCGCAACCGCTTCGGCGAGACCGAGGCGCAGATCGACGTCAAGACCGGCGCGGCCTGCACCGCCGCCAAGGCCGCCGGCGTGCAGGTCTATACGATCCGCGTGATCGAGGGGAATGCCGGTCTGCTGCGCGGCTGCGCCTCCAGCCCCGAGATGTATTTCGACGTGCGCAGCGCGGCCGGCATCGGCCCGGTGATCGCCGCCATCGCGCGCGAGATCAGCGCCGTGCGGCTGACGAGCTGAGCTGCGGCGGGAGCAGCGCTATTCACCCGGCCTCTCGCCGGTCGTGATCTCCGCGACGCCCAGCGCATCGGCGAGCCGCGCCTTGGCGGAACCCGGCCGGAGCGGCTGCTGCTGGCTCTCATGCGGGGCCCAGCCGGACAGCCAGACGATCTCGAATGTGGCGCGCACGCGTCCGTCAGGGTCGGCGAAGCGCTCGGCGTAGACCTCCGCCATGCGCAGCAGGGTCCGGCGACGCAGGCCTGTCCGCGCCCGGCCGGCGAGCGCGTTGCCCCAGCCCATGGCGCGCAGGTCGCGCATCAGGCCGAAGACGTCGCCATAGCGCACCGCGACCGGCTCGCTGTCGATCACCGGAAGGGCGAAGCCGGCGCGTTGCAGCAGCGAGCCGAGATCGCGCAGGTCGGCGAAGGGCGCGACCCGGGGGCTGGCGCCGCCCGTGGTCTCGGCCTCGGCGGCGAGGAAGGCCTCGCGCAGTTCGTGCAGCGAGCGGCCGCCCAGCAGGCAGCCGATGAACAGCCCGTCGGGCCTCAGCGCCCGCCGGATCTGGATCAGCGCGCCCGGCAGGTCGTTGGCGGCGTGCAGCGCCAGCAGCGACGCCGCGAGATCGATCGAGCCCGCCGCCAGCGGCAAGGCCTCGAGATCGCCGATGACGTCGCCGCCGGCGCCGGAAGTCTCGGCCAGCCGGATATGCGCATCGGCGCGCGCCGCCAGGACGGGCAGGGCGAGCGGCAGCGGCGTGGCGAGATCGGCGGCGACGCCGAAGCGCCGCAGGACGGCCGAAAGGCGCTCGTCGAGGTCCGCGACCGCCCGCGCCAGCAGGAAATCCGGGTATTCGCCGGCGACTGCGCGGGTGAGACGACGGCGGTGGAGGGCGCGATCGAAGACGATCGACATGGAAGGGACGCCTCGCGCCGGGAACGGGGAAGGTCGCGAACCCTTACCCTACCGGACGCTCGTCGGCGATGACCTTTCCGTCGTTGGGCAGCGCGCCGAGCGGCAGGATTTCGACCGCGCCCTTCAGTTTGGTGACCTGCTGCAGCGTCGATGACATGGCGTCGACCAGCCCGCTCGGCGCGGCGTGAATCTCGGCCCGCAGCGTCATCGTGTCCAGTTCCCGGTCGCGGCCGATGACCAGCCGCAGCTTGGCGACTTCGGCATGACGCCGGGCTATTTCCGCAACCTGCTCGGGGCGCACGAACATGCCCTTGATCTTGGCGGTCTGGTCGGCGCGGCCCATCCAGCCCTTGATCCGGCCATTGGTGCGGCCGCAGGCGCTGTGTCCCGGCAAGGCCGCCGTCAGGTCGCCGACCGCGAGCCTGATCTGGGGATGATGCGGATCGAGATTGGTGACGACGATCTCTCCGACCTCGCCCTCGCCGACCGGGTCGCCGGTGCCGGGGCGGACGATCTCGACGATCAGGTTCTCGTTCAGCACCATGCCCTCGCGAGCCGGGCTCTCATAGGCGATCACGCCGACATCGGCGGTGGCGTAGAGCTGATAGGCGTCGATGCCGCGGTCGCGGACCCAGGCCTGCAGCGAGGGCGGGAAGGCCGCGCCGGAGACCACCGCGCGCCGCATGCAGGAGATGTCGACGCCGCGCGCGTCGGCCGCTTCGACCAGAATCTTCAGGAAATCCGGCGTGCCGGCATAGCAGGCCGGGCGATAGGCGGAAATCACCTCCATCTGTTGCTCGGTATTGCCGGGGCCGGCCGGGATCACGGCGCAGCCGAGCGCGCGCGCCGCCGAATCCATGATGAAACCGCCCGGCGTCAGATGGTAGCCGAAGGTGTTGAGCACCACGTCGCCGGCGCGGAAGCCTGCTGCGAACAGGCCGCGCGCTGCGCCCCAGGGATCGGCCTCGGCGGCCTCGGGCTCGAAAATCGGTCCTGGCGAGGTGAAGAGCCGGCCGAACGAACCGAGAGGGGCGCGGACGAAGCCGCCGAAGGGGGGGCTGAGCTTCTGCAAGGCGGGCAGTTCGGCCTTGCGCAGGATCGGCAGGCGGGCCAGCGCCGCGCGATCGGTGACCGAGGCGGGATCGACGCCGGACAGATGCGCCGCATAGGCGGGGGCGGCCAGCGCCGCCTCCAGCACGCCGGGCAGCCGCGCGAAGAGATCGGCCTCGCGGGCGGCGGGGTCGCGGAATTCGAGGGCGTCGTGGTGATCGGACATCGGACTGCTCGGCGAGGGCTGGGCGACAGGCTTCAAGACAGCCAGCGCTTGCGGCGCTTGTAGCTCTTGACCTCGCGGAACGACTTCTTGTCGCCCTCGGAGACGCCGAGGTAGAACTCTTTCACGTCCTCGTTCTCGCGCAGCATGCTGGCCTGCCCGTCCATGACGATCCGGCCGGTCTCCATGATGTAGCCATAGGTGGCGTAGCGCAGCGCCATGTTGGTGTTCTGCTCGGCGATGAGGAAAGAAACGCCGTCATCGGCGTTGAGCCGGCGAACGATCTCGAAGATCTCCTCGACGATCTGCGGCGCCAGCCCCATCGAAGGCTCGTCGAGCAGGATCATCTTGGGATTGGACATCATCGCGCGCCCGACGGCGCACATCTGCTGCTCGCCGCCCGACGTGTAGCCGGCCTGCGCGTTGCGGCGCTCCTTGAGGCGGGGAAACAGCTCGTAGATCTTGTCCAGATCGCGCTTGATCGCGGCGTTGCCGTCGCGGCGGGTGAAGGCCCCGGTCAGCAGGTTCTCCTCGATCGAGAGATGGCCGAAGCAGTGCCGGCCCTCCATCACCTGGATACAGCCGCGCCGCACCAGTTCGTTCGGCGACATCCTGTCGACCCGCTCGTCCTCGAATACGATCGAGCCCTTGGTGACCTCGCCGCGCTCGGCCTTGAGCAGGTTGGAGATGGCCTTCAGCGTCGTGGTCTTGCCGGCCCCGTTGGCGCCGAGGATCGCGACGATGCCCTTGCGCGGCACATGCAGCGAGACGCCCTTCAGGACGAGGACGACATGGTCGTAGATCACCTCGATGTTGTTCAGCGACAGGATGTTGTCTGTCGTGGGAGCGGTCGCTGTGGTCTTGTCCAGAACAAGGCTCGACATGGTGGCTCCTTCCCTTCTCCCCTCGGGGGAGAAGGTGGCCCGGCGCAGCCGGGTCGGATGAGGGAAGGGTGGTCCGGATGAGGGCCTTGCCGTTCGAGCATCGGCACGGCCCTCATCCGTAGCGCTGCGCGCCGCCACCTTCTCCCCCGGGGGGAGAAGGGGAAGCGCGCTCTTCAGCTCAGGACGACTTCTCGCAGGCCTCGGCGCGCTTGGGCCAGCCGGTGTTCTTCTCGGCATAGTCCTTGGCGGCCGCCTCGATCAGCGGACGGACCTCGTCCTTCAGCGGCTCCATCCAGTCGCCCTTCTTCGTCCACTTGGTTCCGTCCCATTCGGCCACATAGGCCTTGTTGTGGCCGGAATGGTCGCCGCAGGCGATCTTGACCGGGTTGGCGAAGCCTTCCATCCCCAGTTCCTTGAGCCTGGCCTCGGTGATGTTCAGCGTCTCGAGCCCGCGCCGGACGTCCTCGCCGGTCACGACCTTCTTGCCGCTGACGATCTGCGCGTTGCGAATGGCCTCGGCCACCAGCATCGAGTTGTAGACGCCGCGATTATAGAGGTTCTCGCCGACCTTCTCCTTCGGAGCGAGGCTGCCGCCCTTGTCCACGACATGCTTGATGATGTCCTGGATGACCGGGAAGTTCGCGCCGGCCGCGTTGAAGTTCAGCGACTTGTAGCCCTTGGCCTCCGGTCCGCCGGCGCGCGCGTCGTCATCGCCGCCGGCCCACCAGACGCCGACCAGCTTGGCGATCGGGAAGTTGTTCTTGATCGCCTCCTTGACCGCGGTCGGGTTCATCGCGCCCCAGCCCTGGTTGTAGAGATAGTCGGGACGATCGCGCCGGATCGAGAGCCAGAGCGAGCCCTGATTCTGCATGTCGGCCGCGGCGACCGGATAGAGCTTCAGCTCGAAGCCGTATTTCTTGGCCAGCGCCTCGAGCACCGGGATCGGCTCCTTGCCGTAGGGCGCGTCGAGATGGATGAGGCCGAGCTTCTTGCCCTTCAGCTTGTCCATGCCGCCGAGTTCGGCGGCCATGTGGCGCACCATGATCGAGGCGCCGTCCCAATAGGTCAGCGGCGGGATGAAGACCCACGGAAAGGCGTTTCCATCCGCCGAGGCCGAGAGGCCGTAGGCCATCGAGAGGATCGGGATCTTGTCGATGTGGGCGCGCGGGATCGCGGCCAGCGTCGCGCCGGTGGACCACGGCGAATAGATCACCGTGTTCTTCGACTTGGCCTGCTCGTAGCATTCGATCGACTTCTTCGTGTCGTAGCCGGTCTCGCATTCCTCGAAGACGATCTTGACGCCGCCGATGCCGCCGTCGCGCGCGTTCAGCATCGCCATGTAATCGCGCATGCCGTCGCCGATCGGCGTGCCGGAACCGGCGAACGGTCCGGTGCGGTAGGCGTTGTTGGCGACGTAGATCGAATCCTGCGCCTGGGCCGGGGCGACGAGCGCGCCGGCGGCAAGCAGGGCGCCGATGGCGGCTCCCTTCATCAAGGTGGTGGTCTTCATCGGTATCCTCCGTGGTTGCACCGGCGTCGGCGATGGCGCCGGGCCGTTCTCCTCTTGCCGGCCGCTTGCTGGTCGCGGCCGATCGTTCTTGGGCTTCCTCAATAGGGAAAGGGCCAGGTCCTGAGCTTCTGCTTGGCGATCTGCCAGAGCCGCGCCAGCCCGTGCGGCTCCACGATCAGGAAGAAGATGATCAGCGCGCCGACCAGCATGAAGGTGATGTGCTCGGCGGTCGCGCCGGCCAGCGGAATGCCGATCGCCGGCAGGCCGAACTTCAGGATGGTCGGCAGTCCGGCGATGAACATCGCGCCGAAGAAGGAGCCGATCAGCGATCCGAGCCCGCCGATGATGACCATGAACAGCACGTTGAAGGACAGCCGGATGTTGAAGACGTCGGCCGCCTCGCCGCCGCCATACCAGAGGAAGATCATCATCGCTCCGGCGACTCCGCAGTAGAAGGACGACACCGCGAAGGCGAGCAGCTTGGCGTTGAGCAATTTGATGCCCATCAGCTCGGCGGCGATGTCCATGTCGCGCACCGCCATCCAGGAGCGGCCGATCCTGCCGTGGACGATGTTTGAGGCCAGCCAGGTCAGAACCACGACGAGGCACAGGCAGACGAAATAGCGGGTTTCCGGAGAAGCCGTTGCGCCGGTGATCGGCACGCCGAAAACGGTGCGCAGCGGCACCTCGATCGCGCCCGAGGCGTTGTAGTTGAACAGCCAGGGGACGCGCACGAAGGCCCACTGCAGGAAGAACTGCGCGGCCAGCGTCGCCACCGCGAGATAGAAGCCCTTGATGCGCAGCGAGGGCAGGCCGAAGAACACGCCGATCGCAGCCGAGAACAGTCCCGAGACCAGGATCAGGACGATGATGTTCATGTCCGGCCACCAGGTCGTCATCTTGTAGCAGGAATAGGCGCCCACGCCCATGAAGGCGGCGGTGCCGAGCGAGACCAGCCCGGTGTAGCCCGTCAGGATGTTGAGCCCGATCGCCGCGAGCGAGAACACCAGGAACGGGATCATCACGGTCGTCGTGAAGAAGTCGTTGCCGATCAGCGGCACGCCGACGAAGGCCAGCAGCAGGATGACGGCGATCCCGATCCGGTCCTGAAGGATCGGGAACACCGCCATGTCGGCGGTGTAGGTCGACTTGAACTGGCCGGCTTCACGGTAGAACATCGTTCAGGCTCCGCGAGAACGGCGACTGGCGAGTGGCGAATGGCGAATGGATGCCGCCAGCCAGGATCTAGCTTCTATTCTTTCCATTTCGCCACTCGCCATTTCGCCATTCGCCTCTCAGATTCTCTCGATGATCTTGTCGCCGAACAGGCCCTGCGGCCGGACCAGCAGGAAGCCGAGCGCGATGAAATAGGCGAGCCAGCTCTCGATTCCGCCGCCGACGAGCGGACCCCAGTAGAACTCGCCCATCTTCTCGCCGATGCCGATGATCAGCCCGCCGACGATGGCGCCGGGAATCGAGGTGAAGCCGCCGAGGATCAGCACCGGCAGCGCCTTCAGCGCGACGATCTCGAGCGCGAAGGAAACGTCCGACCGCGCACCCCACATGATGCCGGTGATCAGCGCGACGATGCCGGCGGTGAACCAGACGATGACCCAGATCTGGTTCAGCGAGATGCCGACCGAGAGCGCCGCCTTGTGGCTGTCGGCGACGGCGCGCAGCGCCCTGCCGATGCGGGTGTACTGGAAGAACACCGCCAGCGCCGCGATCATGATCGAGGCGATGACGGCCGCCGCGATGTCGATCTTCTGCAGCGAGACCAGCCCGCCCAGGATGTTCAGGTCGATCGCGCCCTTCGGCAGATAGAGCTGGTCGGCGATCATCTGCTTGGGGCTGCCGCCGAAGACGGACTCGCCGAAGCCGATCAGGAAATAGGTGATGCCGAAGGTCGCCATGAACAGGATGATGTCGGGCTGATTGACCAGCGGGCGCAGCACGACGCGCTCGATCGTCACGGCGAGAACGAACATGACGCCCAGCGTCAGGATGACCGCCAGAAACGCCGGTACGCCCTTCTCATGGAGCCCGACCAGCGTCAGCGCCGCGAACACCACCATGATCCCCTGGGCGAAGTTGAACACACCCGAGGCCTTGAAGATCAGCACGAAGCCGAGTGCGATCAGCGCGTAGAGCACGCCGGTGACGAGCCCCTCCCAGATCGTCTGGACGAGCAGGTCGGGAGCGGAGACCATCTGCTCGAAGGGATCGATGAAGATCTTGTAGAGCGTGCCCGAGCCGTCGAGCCGCGCGCCGAGGATGGCGGCGGCGACGACGCCGACGAGGATGAGGCCGGTTTTGACCCAGCCATTGGCGAGCAGGTTCGGGGCGGGCCGTGCTGCGACATCGCTCATGGGTGGCGTCCTCGGTGCGCGCGAGCCATCAGTGCGCCACTCCCAAATAGGCGTCGATCACGGCCTGGTCGGCCTTGACCTCGGCAGGCGTGCCGTCGGCGATCTTGCGGCCGTATTCGAGCACGACGACGCGGTCGGACAGGTCCATGACCACCCCCATGTCATGTTCGATCAGCGCGATCGTCGTGCCGAATTCATTGTTCACGTCGAGGATGAAGCGGCACATGTCCTCCTTCTCCTCGAGGTTCATGCCCGCCATCGGCTCGTCGAGCAGGAGCAGCTCCGGCTCCATGGCGAGCGCACGCCCGAGTTCGACGCGCTTTTGCAGCCCGTAGGGCAGCTTGCCGACGGGCAGCTTGCGGATGTGCTGGATCTGCAGGAAGTCGATGATGTCCTCGACGACCTTGCGATGCGCGATCTCCTCGGTCATCGCCGGGCCATGGCGCAGCGCCTGCCAGAAGAAGTTCCTGTTCATCTTCAGCGTGCGGCCGGTCATGATGTTGTCGAGCGTCGACATGCCCTTGAACAGGGCGACGTTCTGGAAGGTGCGGGCGATGCCGTCGGACGCCGCCTGATGCGGCTTCACCCGGGCGCGACGGACGCCCTTGTAGGTGATCTGGCCTTCCTGCGGATGGTAGAAGCCGTTGATGCAGTTCAGCATCGAGGTCTTGCCGGCGCCGTTGGGGCCGATGATGGCCCGCACCTCGCCCTTGCGGATGTCGAAGGAGACGTCGGTGATCGCCTTCACGCCGCCGAAGCGCAGCGAGATGTGCTCGACCGAGAGCAGCACCTCGCCCTTCGCGGCAGCGACGGGTTCGCCGGTCCGGTTCATCGGTTCCGCGTTCATGCCGCCCTCGCCGTGACGGGCTTCGCACCGGTGGCCGCCGGATAGACCGCCGCGTCCCTCACCTTCACATTGGCCGAGATCACGCCCTTGCGGCCGTCCTCGAAGGTCACTTCCGTCGAGATGTCGGCCGCGGTGGAGCCGTCATAGAGCGCCTTGACCAGCGGCGCATAGCGCTCGGCGATGAAGCCGCGGCGGACCTTCTGCGTCCGTGTCAGTTCGCCGTCGTCGGCGTCGAGCTCCTTGTGCAGGATCAGGAAGCGCCTGATCTGCGCCCCGCCCATCAGCGGCTCGGACGCGAGCGAGCGGTTTACCTCGTCGATATGCTTGGAGATCATGTCGTAGACGAGATCGTGGCCGGCCAGTTCCTGATAGGAGGCATAGACGACATTGTTGCGCTCGGCCCAGTTGCCGACGGCCGTGAGATCGATGTTCAGCGCCACGGTGGCGTAGTCATGGCCCTGCCCGAAAGCCACGACTTCCTTAATGTTGGGATAGAATTTCAGCTTATTCTCGATGTATTTCGGCGGGAAAAGATCGCCGTTCGAGAGCTTGCCGACATCCTTGGCGCGGTCGATGATCTTTAGATGGCCGCTCTCGTCGAAGAAACCGGCGTCGCCCGAGCGCACATAGCCGTCGGCCGTCATCGTCTCGGCGGTCTTCTCCGGGTCCTTGTAGTAGCCGCCGAAGATCGAGGGCGAGCGGTAGAGCACCTCGCCATTGTCGTCGATCCTGATCTCGACCAGCGGGGCGGGCTTGCCGACCGTGTCGGCCTTGATCTCGCCGTTCGGCTGCATCGTGATGTAGACGCCGGCCTCGGTCTGCCCGTAGAGCTGCTTCAGGTTGACGCCGATCGAGCGATAGAATTTGAACAGTTCGGGGCCGATCGCCTCGCCCGCCGTATACCCGACCTTGATGGCGGACAGGCCGAAGCGATTGCGCAGCGGCGCATAGACCAGCAGGTCGCCGAGCTTGTAGAGCAGGCGCCCGCCCAGCGGAACCGGCTCGCCGTTCAGGATGTTCTCGCCGTGTTTCTTGGCCACGCCGAGGAAATAATGGAACATCTTCCGCATCAGCGGTCCGGCGTCCTCCATGCGCACCATGGTGACGGTCAGCATGGTCTCGAAGACGCGCGGCGGCGCGAAGGCGTAGGTCGTGCCGACCTCGCGGCGATCGTCGATCACCGTCTCCGGCCCCTCGGGGCAGTTCACACAGAAGCCGGCGATGATCGCCTGCGCATAGGAGAAGACATGGTCGCCGACCCAGGCGATCGGCAGATAGGCGATGATCTCGTCGCTCTCCGTCAGCCCGTCGAACTGGCAGCCGATCTCGGCGGCGGTGATGACGTTGTAGTGGCTGAGCATCACGCCCTTGGGACGCCCCGTCGTGCCCGAGGTGTAAAGGATGATGCCGAGATCGGCGCCGGAACCGGCGCTCAGCTCGGCCTCGATCGCGGCGGGCGCCTCCGGGCTGGCCTTCAGCGCCTCGGCCCCTGCGGCGATGACCTGGCCGATGTCGTGGAGCTTTTCGTGGTCGTAGTCGCGCAGCCCCCGGGGCTCGTCGTAGAGCATGTGGCGCAGGCGCGGCAGCCGTTCGGCGATCGACAGGATCTTGTCGACCTGCTCCTGGTTCTGGACGCAGGCGAAGACCGCCTCGGCATGGTCGAGCACATAGGCCATTTCGTCGGCGACGCTGTCGGCGTAGACCGGAACCGGGACGGCGCCGAGCCACTGCGCCGCCGCCATGGACCAATACAGGCGTGGCCTGTTGTAGCCGACGATCGCGACCTTGTCGCCGCGCTTCAGGCCGAGATCCTGCAGGCCGCGCGCATAGGCGCGGACCTTGTCGGCGACCTGCGCCCAGTTCCAGGACTGCCAGATGCCGAGATCCTTGTGCCGGAACGCGACGCGTCCGCCGCGCTCGCGCGCGTTGCGCATCAGCAATTTCGGAAATGTGTCCGCCTGGCCGGCGGTTGCGTTCGCCACGTCCGCTGTTCTCCACCCTGACAGGCCGCCGTGCATGGCAGCGACCAGTTTGCAGCCTCTCGTTCCCGGGGCCGCTTTTCTTCATGCAAGGCTTGCAGACGCCCGCGAGTTTCGCAAGGGGAGGCTTGACAGACAAGCCGGGATTTGGTCGCTATCGTCTTGCAGAGCTATCGACTTGGCCCTTCGCACGCAATTGTGAGATCGATGGGTCAGCCAAACGCCATGCCTGCCCGCGGCCGCCGGTGGTCCCGACGCCATCTCGCCTTCACCTTGCTCATCTTCTCCGCCGCGCCGGCTGCGGCCCAGGAGCGAATGAGCTTCCGCGCCGACATGGAGCTGCCGCCGGCGCTCGGCGCGACCTGGCTCATCGTCGGCTCCGTGGCGTCAAACGGCGCCCAGCTCCTGTATTCCGACGAAAGTCTCAACGGCGTCGTTCTCAAGTTTCCGGGCCTTCCCGTCTGCTCGACCGTCGATCTGAGCCGGGAAGGCAAAAAGGACGTCTCCGAAAGCAGCCGCGCCATCCGCTGCGTGACATTCGCCAGGAAAGACAAGGCCATCATTCTCGACATCGTCGATTTTCGGCGCGACGAGATCACGCAGGACGGCGAAAGAGCCCATATCCTCGGCGCCGACACGCATTTTCGTCATGTTGTTTCGCTGATGCGGGCCGGCGCCTCGTGCCAGATGGGCGTGTCCGTTTCGGATGTCCGCCGCGTCA
>JAKFWE010000086.1 GCA_021732895.1 Allobosea sp.
GCCAGGAGCAGGCCCTCAAGGCGCTCCAGGCGACGCCGATGACGATGGGCGAGCTGGCGACCCTGCTCAGGGTCAAGCCGCCGACCGTCTCCAAGACCATCGGCCGGCTTTCGCTCCAGGGCCTGGTGACGCGCGAGGGCGGCGGCCGCGACGGGCGCCTCGTCCAGGTGGCGCTCACGGAATCCGGCCAGAAGACGGCGCTGGCGCTCGACGCCGTCTGGAACCAGGTCGAGGACGAACTGCTGGAGAAGCTCGACTCCAAGGAGCGCAAGATGCTGCGCAAACTGCTGCGCAAGGCCTCGAAAGGCCTTTCGCGGGCCGGAGCCGAGCCGGAGGAGCCGGAGGCGGACGGCGACGAGGCCGACAGCGACGCCTGACTGGCGCATGTGCCGCATGCTCGCTGAGGCTGGCTAGACGGCATAAATCGGTTAGATTGGCCTCCGTCATTCCCCCGGCGCATGACGGAACGCCTTTGCCACGGCCACCGCCCTCGAAACTCCCCCACACGCCCGAGACCGGCCGCTCGCGCCTGATCGCGATCGGCCTGATGTGCGGCGCGGTGCTGTGCTTCTCGCTGCTCGACGTCAGCGCCAAATGGCTGACGCAGTCGGTCGATCCGTTGCAGATCGTGTTCGCGCGCTACGCGGTCAGCATGGTTCTCGTGCTGCTGTTGCTGAACCCGGTCAGCCACCCGGGCGTTCTGCGCACGAAGCGGCCCTGGACGCAGGCGCTGCGCTCGCTGCTGCTGCTCGGCTCGACCGCGCTGAATTTCTTCGCGTTGAAGTATCTCCAGCTCGCCGAGACGGTCTCGATCATGTTCGCGACGCCGCTCGTGGTCGCGCTGGTTTCGGGGCCGCTGCTCGGCGAGTGGCCCGGCCCGCGCCGACTCGCCGCGATCGGCGTCGGCTTTCTCGGCGTGCTGGTGATCACGCGGCCGGGGCTCGGCGCGATGCACCCGGCCACGCTGCTCGTGCTGATGAGCTGCCTCTGCTACGCCTTCTATTCGCTGGCGACGCGCGTGCTGGCGGCCTTCGATCCGCCCGAGACGACGATGGTCTATTCCGGCGTCGCCGGCACGCTGGCGCTGGCCCCGCTGATGCCGCTGGTCTGGATCACGCCCTCCGCGCCGGAAAGCTGGGTGCTCATGCTGGCGACCGGCGCTTTCGGCGGCTTTGGCCACTGGCTGCTGATCCTGGCGCACAGGCTGGCGCCGGCGACGGTGCTCGCGCCCTTCATCTATTCCCAGATCGTCTGGATGATCGCGCTCGGCTTCCTCGTCTTCGGCCAGTTGCCCGACCGCTGGACCTTCGCCGGCGCGGCCATCGTCATCGCCTCGGGGCTCTACCTGCTTTATCGCGAACGCGTCCGGGCCGTGCCCGCAGGCTCGGCCCGGCTCGACTGAGCGGCGGTCAGCTCCTGGCGCCGAGGGTGACGCCGCTTTGCGCCGCGACGAAATCAGACAGCATCGGCACGTAATCCTCGCCCCTGCCGGCGGCGACCGCCGAGGCGAAAGCGTTCTTGACCGCATTGCCGACCGGGTTGGGCACGCCGGCGGCGTTCGCCACGCTCTCCAGATAGCGCACGTCCTTCAGCGCATTGACCAGCGTGAACTTGTGGGCGTCGCGGTCGCGCTCCAGCACATACTGGAAATAGGTCTGGTAGAAACCACAATCCATCCGGCTGCCGCGCAGCACGCTGTCGAAGGTCTGCGGCGTGATGCCGATCTTGCTCGCCAGCGTCAGCGCCTCGGCATAGATCGCGGCATAGCCCATCGAAAGGAAGTTGTTGAGCAGCTTCATCTTGTGGCCGTCGCCGACCGGGCCGAGATGCACGACCTTCTGGGCCCAGGCCTCGCAGGCAGGCCTGATCCGCGCGAACACCTCGGGCGACGCCCCGATCATCGCCGAAAGCTGGCCGAGCGCCGCCTGGGCCGGCGTGCCGCCGAGAGGGGCGTCTGCAAGGTGCAGCCCCTTCGCTTCGAGATCGGCGGCGATCTTCACCGTCGAGCCGGGATCGGAGGTCGAGCAGTCGACCACGACCGTGCCCGGCTTAGCCCCCGCCATGATGCCGTCGGGGCCGTTCACCACCGCCTCGACCTGGGCCGAGCCGGTGACGCAGAGAAAGATGATCGTCGCGTTCTGGGCCAATTCCTTCGGCGTCTTCGCCTCCTTCGCGCCCCCGGCGACGAGCTCCTCGACCGGCTTGCGGTTGCGGTGGCCCATCACCGTGAGGGCGAAGCCCTTGTTCAGCAGGCTCTGCGCCATGCCCTGCCCCATCAGCCCGACGCCGATGAAGCCGACTGGTTCTTTGGTAGCGCTCATCTTCTGTTTCTCCGGTTTCTGTGAGATGGACGGGATCGTGATGCTGGATCAGGCGGCTGTGCAGGCGCGATGACGACGAACGGCCATCCTCCGCAGATCGCCGGCGTGGGCTTCGCCACGCCCGTGCGCGGCCGTGTGACGCTGCAGATCATCGCCGAGCACATGGCGGTCTCGACCGCGACGGTTTCGCTGGCGCTGCGCGACTCGCCGCTGGTGGCGGACGCCACGCGCGCGCGCGTCCAGCAGATCGCCCGCGAGATGGGCTACAGCTACAACCGCAGCGCGGCCTCCCTGCGCACCGACCGCACCAACATCCTGGCGGTCGGGTTCCACGACATCACGAATCCCTATTTCGCCGAACTGCTCGCCGCCATCGAGGAGACGGCCGCCGCCCATGGCCGCTCGATCCTGCTCGGCACCTATGCCGAGAACCTGGAGCGGCAGCAGCGCGTGCTCTCGACGCTGAAGGAATATCGGCCCGACGGCATGATCATCTGCGCCGCGGGCGGCAGCAGCGCCGCCGATTTCAGCCGCCTGATCGCGGCTGCGGTGCCGATGGTGCAGCTTTCGCGTGAGATACCCGAGCTCGATCTCGATTTCGTCGGCTCCGACGACCGGCATGGCGCGATCCTGGCGATGGAGCATCTGATCGGGCTCGGCCACCGCCGCATCGCCTTTCTGGGCGAGAGCCGGGTGATCTCGACCGGGCGCAACCGCTATTCCGGCTATTGTGAGAGCCTTGCGAAACATGGTTTCGGGCTCGATCCGGCGCTCGTGCATTCGGCCTATGGCACGCGCGAGAACGGGCTGAAAGGCATCCAGCAGGTGCTTGATGCGGCCGATCCGCCCACGGCCGCCGTCTGCTTCAACGATCTGACCGCGTTCGGGGCGATGCTCGGCCTGCGCCATCGCGGCCGCGAGGCCGGCGTAGATTTCTCGATCGTCGGCTGCGACGACGTGCAGGAGGCGGCGCAGTGGTTCCCGGCGCTGACCACGATCAAGAATTTCCAGGAGGAGATGGGCCGGAAATCGGCCGAGTTCCTGATCCAGCGCATCGCCGATCCGAGCGCGCCGCCGCGCCGGCTCATGCTGACGCCGGAGCTGGTCGTGCGCGGGACCACCGCGCCGCCGCGCTGAACGGCTCGGCGCCATCCTTGCCGTCATTGCGAGGAGCGTAGCGACGAAGCAATCCAGGGGACGTAGAGCAGCGGCCCCTGGATTGCTTCGCTGCGCTCGCAATGACGATTTGACGGCATGGTCACGCATCGTTCGCCGGTTTCGCATTGAGCGCGCGATAGGCCCGCACGACCTGGGAATCGTCGCGACCGCCATGGCCGAGGCCCGAGGTCGCGAGGAACATCTGGTGGGCGGCGGCGGCCAGCGGCAGCGCCGTTTTCGCGGCGCGGCCGGCGTCGAGCACGATCGAGAGATCCTTGACGAAGATATCGACCGCGCTGGTCACCGCCGGGTCGGGCTCGTGCATGCGCGGGCCGCGATCCTTCAGCATCCACGAGGCGGCGGCCGAGCCGCCCATGATCTCGAACAGCACGCGGCCGTCGATGCCGGCCTTCTCGGCCAGCGACAGCGCCTCTGCCGCCGCCGCGATATGGACGCCGCAGAGCAACTGGTTGACGGTCTTCACCGTCGCGCCCTGCCCCGCCTTCTCGCCGACATGGAAAACCTTGTCGCCTATGGCGTCGAGCACGGGTCTGGCCAGCGCGAAACTGTCGGCAGGCGCGCCGACCATGATGGTCAGAGTCGCGGCCTTCGCGCCGACGACGCCGCCCGAGACAGGCGAATCGACGAAATGGCGGCCGCTCGCGGCGACCTGCTCCGCGATGGCCTCGACCTCGTCGGGCGGGCAGGTCGCCATCAGCATCACCACCGCGCCGGGACCGAGCGCATCGAGCGCTCCGGCCTCGAACAGGACGGAGCGGGCCTGCGCGGCGTTGACCACCATCAGCACGAGCGCGTCGGCGCCCGCGCAGGCTTCGGCGGCGCTGTCCGCGCCATGGCCCCCGACAGCGGCCAGCGCCTCGCGCGCGGCCTCGCGCATGTCGAAGCCGGTGACGCGGAACTGGCGCCTGACGAGGTTCTCCGCCATCGGCGCGCCCATGGCGCCGAGCCCGACGAAGGCGATGGACTTGAGCGTGGTCGGCATTCGAATTGCTGCTCTCTAACCTCCGCCGTCATCCCGGCCGGAGCGAAGCGGAGAGCCGGGATCCATGCCGGAACCGTTCAGGCATGGATCCCGGATCGGCGCGGCTACGCCGCTTGTCCGGGATGACGGCGCGTATGGGACAACCAGTGTCGGAGACCGGCAGGCGTCACTCCTTCACCGCCCCGGTCATCGCCGACACATAATGCTCGACGAAGAAGGCGTAGAGGATGACCAGCGGCAGCGAACCCGCCAGCGCGCCCGCCATCAGCGAACCCCAGCGATAGATGTCGCCATCGACGAACTCGTTGACGATCGCCACCGGCACCGTCTTGTGCTGGGTCGAGGACAGGAAGGTCAGCGCGTAGATGAACTCGTTCCAGCACAGGGTGAAGCAGAAGATGAAGGCCGAGATCAGGCCGGGAATCGCCAATGGCAGGATGATCTTGGTGAGGATCTGCCAGCGGCTCGCCCCGTCGATCAGCGCGCATTCCTCGAGCTCGAAGGGAATGGTCTTGAAATAGCCCATCAGGAGCCAGGTCGAGAACGGGATCAGGATGGTCGGATAGGTCAGGATCAGCGCGAACGGCGTGTCGAACAGGCCATACTGGAAGACCACGGTCGAGAGCGGGATGAACAGGATCGAGGGCGGCACCAGATAGGCCAGGAAGATAAGCCCGCCGATATATTGCGCCCCCTTGTATTTCAGCCTCACGATCGCGTAGGCGGCAAAGACGCTGGAGATGATCGACAGCGTCGTCGCCGCCATGGCGACGAACATCGTGTTCCAGAGCCAGCGCGGATACTGCGTCTCGAAGATCAGCTTGTAGAAGTGCTTGAAGGTCGGATCCCAGGTCCAGAGCGGGTTGTATGTCTTCAGATCGAGCAACTGCTCGTCGGGTTTGATCGCCGTCAGCGCCATCCAGTAGAACGGAAACAGCAGGACGAAGCAGATGATGCCAAGCGGGAGATAGAGCGTCACGAGGCGACGCGGCAGCGAGTCGAGATAGCTCATGCCCTCGCTGGAATCGGCGCGGCCGGAGCGTCCGCCGGGATCGACGATGCGGCCCGCTGTCTGGTCGGTCATGGGCTCACCCCTGCTGCCAGGTGCGGCGCTGCAGGCCGAACCAGGAAATCATGATCGCGGCGAGCAGGAAGGGGATCATCGCCGTCGAGATCGCCGCCCCCTCGCCGAGATTGCCGCCGAGAATGGCGCGCTGGTAGGACAGCGTCGCCATCAGATGCGTGGCGTTCACCGGCCCGCCGCGCGTCAGCACCCAGATCAGCTGAAAATCGGTGAAGGTGAACAGCACAGAGAAGGTCATCACCACGGCGATGATCGGCGTCAGCAGCGGGTAGGTGATGTAGCGGAAGCGCTGCCAGGAACTGGCGCCGTCGATCGTCGCCGCCTCGTAGAGCGAGGGCGAAACCGTTTGCAGCCCGGCGAGCAAGGTGATCGCGATGAAGGGGATGCCGCGCCAGACATTGGCGAAGATCACCGACCAGCGCGCATTCCAGACATCGCCGAGGAAGTTGATGTTGCCCTCGATCAGGCCCATCTCGCGCAGGCCCCACGAGACGATCGAGAAGTTGCTGTCGTAGATCCACCAGAACGCGATGGCCGAAAGCACGGTCGGCACGATGAAGGGAATCAGCACGAGCGCCCGGATCATCGCCTTGAACGGCATGCGCTCGTTCAGCAGCAGCGCCAGATAGAGCCCGATCGCGAATTTCGCGACGCTGGCGACGGTGGTGTAAAACACCGTGTTGAAGACGACGAGCCAGAAATTGCTGTCCTCGGCCAGCCACTCGTAATTCTCCAGCCCGACGAAGTTTCCGGTCCGGCCGATGCGCGCATCGGTGAAGGAGAGCCAGACGCCGAGCACCAGCGGATAGGCCAGGAACAGGATCAGGAAGGCCATGGCCGGAACCATGAACCAGAAGCCGAGCCAGTTGCGGTTGACCTTCAGCCGGTCCCAGGCGGTGGGTTCGCGCGGCGGCGCTTTCGCGCCCGCGCGCATCGCGATGTCGGCCATCGTCCTGCTCCTCCTGAAGTGCTGTCGGCCAACTCGTCCCGGCGAGCAGGCGCAACCGGCAAAGCAATCCAGGGGGATTGCGTCAGGCCCCTGGATTGCTTCGCTTCGCTCGCAAGGACGTCCCGGGTTTCCCCGGGGCGTCTGTCGTCGTGTCAGCGATAGATGCGCGTGAGCTGGCGCTCGGCGACGCGCATGGCGCTCTTGGCGTCGTCGCGGCCGGTGCAGAACGAGGCGAACATGTCGAGGATGACGAAGTCCGCGATCGCGGCCGCGGCCTTTTCACCGACGGAGCCCTGTCCGCCCGCCGTCAGCGAGCGCTTGGCGACGTCGCGATAGACGGTGCGCTTGGGGTCGGCGGTCCAGACCGGGTTTGAGTCATAGGCGTTGAGGCAGTGGGTCAGATAGCCACGCGCCGACTCGATCCAGGGATTGAAGTTCTGGGCCTCGAGCATGAACGCCATCAGCGCCTTGCACGCCATCGGGTATTTGGTGTGGCTCATCGCCAGCACCGGATACATCAGATGGAGTTCGGTCGGCTTGCCGACCGGCCCGACCGGCATGTAGGCGTGGTCCATGTCCGCGGCAATCTCCTTCTTCGTCGGGTCGTTGTTGGCCGCGACGTAGATCGAGATGCCGTTGTTGGTCCAGGAGATCTCGTTGGCGAGGAAGGCCTTGTTGTTGAACGAGTCGTTCCAGGCGACGGTGCCGGGCACCATCTGGTCGTAGAGCGCCTTGGCGTAGTTCAGCGCCTTCTCGGTCTCGGGCGAATTGATCGTGACCTTGTCGTTCTTGTCGACATGCTGCCCGCCGAAGGCCCACAGGCACCAGTAGATCCAGCCATTGCCGTCGCCCGAGGCGTGGCCGAGCGCGAAGCCGCCGGGTGAGCCGTTGGCCTTGGTCGCCTTGGCGTATTCCAGGAACGCGTCGGTGGTCTTGGGGAATTCCTTGAAGCCGGCCTTCTGCATCACCGAGACGCGGTAGTTCATCAGGTTGCCGGAATAGCAGACCGGGATGCCGATCCACTTGCCGCCGCTCTGGCTGTACTGCACGGCGCTGTCGACCCAGCCGCCATACTTCTTGCCGAGATAATCGGCGACATCCGAGACGTCGACGCATTTCTGCGGGAAGAGATGCGGCAGCGAATACAGGCCCCAGAACATGTCCGGGCCGGCGCCGGTATTGGCCGCGACCGAAGCCTTGGGCTGCACGTCCTCATAGGATTCGCGGCTGATCTGCACCTTGACGCCGGTCGCGGCGGTGAAGGCCTCGATCATCTTGACGAAGGCGTCGTCTTCCGACTGCACGAAGTATTTCCAGCGCAGCATCGAAAGCTGCGCGCCGGCCTCGGGCTTCCACGGCGCGGTCTGCGCCCAGGCCTTGGCGAAATCGAGCAGGCCCGTCCCGGCGCCGAGGCCGAGCGCCGCGCCGCCCTTGATCAGCGATCTGCGATCGAAGTTCATGATCATCCTCCCTTGATATGGTTTCGACGGCTCTTGACGACCGCCTTGAACCGGATTGTCCGGTTTGCCTCGACCGCCGGGCGCGCCCGGATCAGGGCGAGGGCGGCCATCCTCTCGAAACTGCTCTCCCGCGGCGCGAACCCGCCGGGCTCAGTGAATCCGCTTGCCGGTCGCGGCGTCGAACAGGTGCGTCACCGCCGTGTCGGGGGTGATGCCGATGCTCTCGCCGGGCCGTGCGTCGATGCGCTCGCGGAAGACGCAGGTCATTTCCTGACCGCCGCAGCGGACCACGACCTGGGTCTCGGAGCCGGTCGGCTCGATCACCACCACCTCGGCCTGGAGGCCTGCGGGGTCGAGCTTGAAATGCTCGGGGCGGATGCCGTAGACGGCGGCCTTGCCGTTGGAGTCGGCCGGATGCACGCCGATCGGCCAGACCACCCGCGCCATGCCGTCGCTGGCCTCGGTGACGAAGCCTTCCGCCGTGATCGTGCCCTTGAGCAGGTTCATCGAGGGCGAACCGATGAAGGCCGCCACGAACAGGTTGTTGGGCCGGTCATAGAGCTCGAGCGGCGCGCCCATCTGCTCGACGATGCCGTCATGCATCACCACGATCTTGTCCGCCATGGTCATGGCCTCGATCTGATCGTGCGTCACGTAGACCGTCGTGGTCTTGAGCCGCTGGTGCAGTTCCTTGATCTCGGTGCGCATCTGCACGCGGAGCTTCGCGTCGAGATTGGAGAGCGGCTCGTCGAACAGGAAGACCTGCGGGTCGCGCACGATGGCGCGGCCCATGGCGACGCGCTGGCGCTGGCCGCCGGAGAGCTGGCGCGGGTAGCGGTCGAGCAGGTTGTTGAGACCGAGAATGCCGGCGGCCTTGCTGACGCGCTCGTCGATCTCGGCCTTCGGCGCCTTCCGCAGCTTCATCGAGAAGGCCATGTTGTCGGCCACCGTCATGTGCGGATAGAGCGCGTAGTTCTGGAACACCATGGCGATGTCGCGCTCTTTGGGCGGCACGTCGTTGACGACGCGCGCGCCGATCCTGATCTCGCCGCCGGAAATGTTCTCGAGGCCCGCGATCATGCGCAACAGGGTCGATTTTCCGCAGCCGGAGGGCCCGACCAGAATGACGAACTCACCGTCCGAAATGTCGATGTCGACGCCGTGGATGACCTGCGTCGGGCCATAGGCCTTGCGCACATCCGCAATCTGGACTGAGGCCATCTGAGCCTTCCCCGGTCTCGTCGTTTCCTCGGGATCCGGTGTCCCCGCTTCGGCGAAGGCCCGCATCGCTCTGCTTGTCGGCTTCCTGCGCCGATCGATGTCGGCCGGACGACGTCAGGCCGCGCCTGTTGCGTCAGGTAACATCTGCGATAAAGTCATACGATACAAAGGAGCGTGTCAAGCTCCGCAATCACGGTCGGCCGCGATCGGGCCGGCCGCCGCGACGCGCGGATTCCGGGGAGGTGCGGCTGACGATGCGGGTGCGCGATTTCTCCCGGCCGACGACCCTGAATCCCGACCGGCTGTTCGGGCGGGTGGCGCAGAAGCTCGCGGTGGCGATCATCTCCGGCGCCTTCAAGGCCGGCGAACTGTTGCCCAACGAGGATGCGCTGCGCTCCGAGATCTCGGTCTCGCGCACCGCCTATCGCGAGGCCGTCAAGGTGCTCACCGCCAAGGGGCTGGTCGAGGCCAAGCCGAAGAGCGGCACCCGCGTCGCCCCGCGCGACGGCTGGAACCTGCTCGATCCCGATGTGCTGTCCTGGCATTTCGAGGCCGACCCCAACGAGAAATTCATCCGAGATCTCTTCGAGTTGCGCCGCTTCGTCGAGCCCAGCGCGGCGCGGCTGGCGGCGCTGCGCCGCTCCCCCTCCGATCTCGCCAGGCTGGAAGCCGCCTATCGCGGCATGGTCGACAATCCGCCCTATGCCGACATCACGATCCGGGCCGACCTCGCCTTTCACCAGTGCCTTTTCACGGCGGCGCAGAACGCGCCGCTGAACTGCCTGGCGAGCGTCGTGGCCGCCACGATCCAGTGGTCGCTCTTGCTGAAATCGGTCGAGGACCAGACGATCTACGTCGCCTCGCTGGCTGATCACGAACGGGTCCTGGAGGCCGTGATACGTCGCGACGGCGACCTCGCGGCCGCGACGATGACCGCGCTCGTGATCGAGAGCCTGAACTCGACCCTCGCGTTCCTGACCGGCTCCGCCTTCGCCGGCGCGAGCAAGATCGCATGAATAAGTCATACTATTTCTCCGCTGCTGCGCGCTTGCGCAGAGCGGCCCGTCTGTCGCAAATGGCTCGGGATCGCTCCGGAGACGCCATCGCGGAACCGTCATCTAATCGTTTCAGCGATCCCGGATCAAGGCGATCGCCGAATTTCCTCCCGAACCCGCAATCCCGCATCCGACGGAAGCTCACCAGATGACAGCCAGCAACGCTCCCGACATCATCATGACCGGCCCGCTGATGGCTTATGCCGCCGACCAGCTGCGCAGCCGGTTCACCGTGCATGAGCTGTGGAAGGCCGATGACCGCGCCGCCATGCTGCGCGAGATCGGCGCCAGGGTTCGCGGCGTCGCCGGCGGCGGTGCGCATGTCAGGATCGACGGCGCGCTGTTCGATGCTTTGCCCAATCTCCAGCTCGTCGCGAATTTCGGCGTCGGCTACGACAATGTCGATGCGGTCGAGGCCGGCCGTCGCGGGATCATCGTCACCAACACGCCGGACGTTCTCTCCGACGAAGTCGCCGACCTCGCCGTCGGCCTGCTTCTGGCCACCATCCGCCAGCTGCCGCAGGTCGATCGCTATCTGCGGGCCGGCAAATGGCTGGAGAAGGCCTATCCGCTCACCACCTCGCTGCGCACCCGCAAGATCGGCATCGTCGGCCTCGGACGGATCGGCAAGGCCGTGGCGCACCGGCTCGAGGCCTTCGGAGTGCCGATCGCCTACCACGGCCGCACGCGCCAGCCCGACGTCGCCTACCGCTTCTATCCCTCGCTCGTCGAGATGGCGGCCGACGTCGACACGCTGGTCTCGGTCGCGCCCGGCGGCGCCGCCACGCACCACATGATCGGAGCCGAGGTCTTCAAGGCGCTGGGGCCGAACGGCATCGTCGTCAATGTCGGGCGTGGAACCGTGATCGACGAGCAGGCGCTGGTCGAGGCGCTGACCAGCGGGACGATCCTTTCGGCCGGGCTCGACGTCTTCGAGGACGAGCCGCGGGTGCCGGCCGCGCTGATGGCGCTGGATCACGTCGTGCTGCTGCCCCATGTCGGCTCGGCTTCGGTCCACACCCGCGAGCAGATGGGCCAGTTGCTCGTCGACAACCTGAAATCCTGGTTCGACGACAAGGGGCCGCTGACGCCGGTCGTCGAGACGCCATGGCCGAAGCGGGGCTGACCCTGCCGTCTTGCGTCGCCGGGTCGGCGGGGCGCATCGACGCGCGGCGCGGCGGGCTGGTCGTCGTGGCC
>JAKFWE010000285.1 GCA_021732895.1 Allobosea sp.
TCTCCGTCGAGATCGGCGCGACCGGTGCGGTGTTCAAGCACCGGTTCGGCGCCTGGACGCAGGAGGCCGAGGCCGAGCTGACCGGCGACATGAGCGTCAAGCTCGGCATCTCGGGCATCGACACGCTGCCGATCAAGACCGGCATGAAGGTCTTTTCGGGCCTGCTCCACGCCTCCGTCGCAGCGCAGACGCTGGCCTTCACCACCTACAACGCCGTCCTCGCCGGCAGCGCCGACCGCGTTCTGACGGCTGCGGACGCGCAGGCCGGCGGCGAAGGCGACAACGCCCACGGCATGCAGAGCGCCTTCGACAAGGGCATCCAGATCTACGAGGCGGCGATCGCGCTCAGCGCCATCACGGCGGCGGCCGGCTGCGTCATGGCGGCGTTCCAGGCGGTCTGGGCCCGCACCCGTCCGCCGAACCTGCTGACGCCGACGCTCGAGCTCGACATGACCGGGATCAAGCTGCGACATGGTCTCGCCTGCCTCGAGATCAGCCAGGCGGGGATCACCCTTCATGCCGGCCCCGGCATGCCGCTTTCGCTCGGCGGGCTGACCATCAACCAGCACGCGGCCGCCATCAACCACCTGCCGCCGATCCCGCCGCCGCTTCCGGTCTAGCGGCGCTCAGGAGGACGTTTTCCGATGCCAGAATTCCTCACCACCGCGACGATGATCGAGTGCACGATGGGCGCCGCTCCGACGCCCTTCATCGCCGATCCGCTTCCGGGCGCGCCGACGGAGAACGGGCTGACCGCCGCCACCATCGTCCAGATGGTCACGGCCAAGAACATCGTGCCGTTCGGAATGTGCAGGAGCCCGGCGAACCCGACCGTCGCCAGCGCCACGGCGGCCGCGCTGGGCGTGCTGACGCCGATGCCCTGCGTGCCGCTGGCGGCCGCTCCCTGGGCCCCGCCCTCGGCCGTCACCAAGCATCTCGGCATTCCGATGGCGACGGCGATGAGCGTCTGCGTCTGCTCCTTCGGCGGCGTGATCAAGGTGTCGCAGGTCATCCCCGGGGGCGCCAAGACCCTGTGAGCGGACGCCCCGCGAAAGGCGGCGCGGGCCTTCGCTTGGGCGCCGGGCGCGGGCCTCGGATTCTGCGCCGCCGATGGATCGACGGCCGGTCCCGGCGCGGGAAAATCATCGGTCCGGGCGATTGTTGACGCCCGTTCGTCGCGTCATCGACGGCAAGCCGGAGACGCCGCTGACCGACGCGGCGGGCGCGCAGCTGGCGCGCGAACGACCAGTTGCAGGACCAGAAATACGGTCCCCGCAGCCGCCGCCGGCCGCCATGGCGGCGAGGCCGTGACGGCGCGGCCCGCGCCGGCGTTCAGAATCCCTTGGCCTCCAGCACCGCCTCGTCCTCGGTGATGTAGTCGCGCACCACCGGCACGGCGCTCTTGTGCGGGCCGAGCAGGAGCTGGAAAACCATGTCGCCGCCGATGTCGAAGGAGATCGAGCAGGCGCAGAGATAGAATTCCCACATCCGGGCGAAGCGCTCGCCCATCATCGCGACCACCTCGGGGCGTTTGGCCATGAAGCGCTCGCGCCAGGCCTCCAGCGTCCAGTGATAGTGCCGGCGCCAGAACTCGCAGTCGGAGTGCCACAGCCCGGTCTGCTCGACGGCGCCGAACACCTCCGACAGCGCCGGCGCATAGCCGCCGGGAAAGATGTACTTGTCGAAGAACGGGCCGGTGAAGCCCGGCGGGCCGACGCGGCCGATGCAATGCACCAGCGCGATCCCGTCCGGCGCCAGCAGGTCCCGGATTTTCTCGAAGTATTCGCGGTAATGCGCCACGCCGACATGCTCCATCATGCCGACCGAGACGATGCGGTCGAACGAGCCGGTCAGCTCGCGGTAGTCCTTGTTGACGAAGCTCACGGCGTCGCCGACGCCGGCGGCGTCGGCCCGCGCCTGCGCCGCCGCCATCTGGTCTGGCGAGACGTTGAGGCCGGTCACCGTCGCGCCGCAGGCCTTGGCCAGATAGATCGCGAGCTCGCCCCAGCCCGAGCCGATGTCGAGAACGCGCATGCCGGGCTCGATCTTCAGCTTGGCGGCGATATGCCGGAGCTTGGCCTTCTGCGCGGCTTCGAGGCCGACCTCCGGGCTGCGCCAGTAGGCGCAGGAATAGGTCATCGTCTCGTCGAGCCAGAGCCGGTAGAACGCCGTCGGGATGTCGTAGTGGTGCTTGACCTTCCTGCCGGCCGCGCCGAGCGGATTGTGCATCCGGAAGCGGCGGATGCGGAAGCGGACATCGCGGATCACCCTCTGGATCGGGTGCTTGCGCAGCTCCTTGCGCTGCATCCAGAACAGGCTGAGCAGATCATGGATCGAGGAGCCGTCCTCGAAATCGATCCGGCCGTCCATGTAGCCTTCGGCCATGGCGAGTTCCGGATTGAGGAAGATCTCGCGCTCGATCCTGTCGTCGTGGAAGCGCACGGTGACGGCGGGCGCGGTCTTCATCTGGCCCGCGAACCGGATTTCGGCCGGCCCGGAACCGAACACGTGGCGCTGGTCGTCGGGCGTGATCACCGTCAGGCGGCCCAGCCTGACGAAGCGTTTCAGCAGTTTGGGCAGGAGCAGCATGCATGGTCCCCGGACGAGCGGCCGAACTTAGGCCGACCGCACGCCTCGGCGAAAGCCCGCCCCTGCGCAAATTCGCCCGGCGAGACGGCTGGCGGCGAGACGGCTGACGGATTGCGCCTCAAAAGCGCGTCGTGAGCTGCGTCAGCCACGCCGGCGAGAGCTCGACCATGACCGCCTCGACGCGCTTGTCGAGCCCGGTCGCGATCATCAGCCCGGTCGCGATCAGCACCGCGCCCATCACGATCTTGGAGCGCTGACCGGCCGCCATCATCCGCCCGCGCCAGCGCAGCATTGCCTCGCGCGAGACTAGCCCGAGCACGAGGAGCGGCAGCGCCGCGCCCACTCCGAACACGGCCATCGTCAGCGCCACCTGGCCGAGATTCTCGCCCTGCGCCGCCAGCACCGAGGCCGCGCCGAGCGTCGGCCCGACGCAGGGGCTCCAGACCGCGCCGAGCAGCAGGCCGACAGCGAACTGCCCCGAGAGCCCCGAGCCCGACATGCCGCCGAAACGCTGCTCCGCCCAGTTGCCGACCGGGCCGGCGGCGAGCGCGACCTGCGCCTGCAGGCGCGGCAGCACCAGCACGAGCCCGATCAGCATCAGGACGATCGCGGCGGCCAGCCGGAAGACGCCGCCGTCGAGCCCGATCGAGAAGCCGATCGTGGCGATGAACAGCCCGATCGCGACGAAGGACAGGGCCAGCCCGGCGGCGAGCGCCACCGGCCCGAGCCGGTGCTGCGACAGGGCCGTGCCGAGCACGATTGGCAGCAGCGGCAGGACGCAGGGCGACAGCGTCGAGAGCAGGCCGGCGAGAAACGCCAGCGCGGCGGTCCCCATCGGCTTCAGACGCTCTTCTTGAGCAGCGCCTCGATCGACGCCGCATTGGTGTCGCCGACCGAACGACCCGCCTCCTGCTTGCCTTTGAACACGATCAGCGTGCTCTGCGACTGCGCCCTGAGTTGCCGGAGGATGTCCTTCTGGCTGTCGAAATCGACCTCGAACGCCATGATGCCGGCGAATTCGGGCTTGGCCCCGAGCGTGGCCAGGATCGGCTTCTGGACCTTGCAGGTCGGGCACCAGGGCGCGCTGATTTCGATGAGGATCGGCTTGCCGGCCGCCTGCGCCGCGGCGAAGGCCTTGGCGTCGAACGGCTTGAAGGAGAAGGCGAAGGCCGGCAGGGCGGGGGCGGCCCCGGCGAGGGCGAGGCCGGCCAGCACGAGGCGACGCGTCAAGGTCATGGGAAGCTCCTGGGGCATGGATCGGTTGTGATCGCGGCGTCCTGTCTAGGCTGCGCCGCGACGACAGCAAACTGACGTCCCGGCCGATCCGCTTCACGATTCTGTGCTGCCGCGATCGCGCGAACGTCCGGACGGCTCCGGTTTTCCTTCAAGCCGAACTCGGATAGAGCGTCGCGCCGGGCGGCGGCTGGCGCCGGCCCTTCAACCGGACGACGCGAAGCATGTCCTGGCGCGATTTCTGGAACGGCGAGCACGCGATCTATGTCTCGCCCCGCCACAAGGCGCTGCACTACCGGCGGATCGCGAAGGACATCGTTTCCCAGATTCCCTCGCCCGACGCCGCCGTTCTCGATGTCGGCTGCGGCGAGGCGCTGAGCGCCGATCTCGTCGCCCGCGCCTGCGGAAAACTTTATCTCTGCGAAGCCGCGCCGAACGTGCGCGAGAAGCTCCGCGCCATGTTCGGCCATCTCGGCAACGTCGCCGTCATGTCCTCCGAGGAGGTCGAGGCGCTTCCGGACGCCGCGCTCGACCTCGTCGTCGCCAATTCGCTGATCCAGTATCTCGGGCGCGACGAACTCGCCGCGCTGTTGCGGCTCTGGAAGGCGAAGCTCAGGCCCGGCGGGCGTCTCGTCCTCGCCGACGTCATCCCGCCCGATGTCAGCCCGCTGACCGACGCCTCGCAGTTGCTGGCCTTCGGCTGGCGCGGCGGGTTTCTGGGCGCGGCGCTGGCCGGCCTCGTTCGCACCGCCTTCTCCGACTATCGCAAGCTCAGGGCGCAGTATGGGCTTTCGACTCACACGGCCGAGGGGATCACGGCGCTGATCGCGCAGGCGGGGTTCGAGGCGATCGAGCGCGTGCCGAACTTCGGGCATAATCCACAGCGGATGGCGTTCAGGGCGCGGCGGGAGGGGTGATCCGTCTCAGCCCGCCCGATCCGCGAAACTGAAGAACTTGTGCCCCAGAAACGAGAACACCATCACGATGCCCGTGGTGACGACCTGCATCGGCAGATAAGGCAGCCCGGCGCGGGCCACGAAGAGATGCATCAGAAGCCCGGTAAGCACGAAGCCGCCGGCCGCGATCAGGGCGAAGCGCCAGCCGGCCTGCGCATGGCTGCGGGTGGCCTCGAACGTCAGCCAGCGGTTCAGCGAATACGACACCACCGCGCCGAGCACGAACCCCGCCAGCGTCGCCGGCACGGGATCGACCGCCGCCAGTTCGACAAGGCCGATCAGCGTGGCGTAATGCGCCACGGCAGTGATGCCGCCTGCAATCACATAGGCGATGAGTTGGCGCGATTGGCGCGGATGGCGGCGAAGCGGCATGGGCGCTCTATAGCGCCATCGCCCCAATGAAGCCTGAACGAAACGCGGATCGCCCATGACCGGGGGCGACCTGTGCGCATGCCCATGGCAGGCACGCTTTCCGCTTCCCCCCGCCGCCCCGCCCATCTATAGCGACGGCTTAGCATTTCATCCGGCGCGTGCCTGGCCTCCGTTCGCTCGACCGGACGAGGGCCGCGCGCGCCCGCAGGATACTCGCGAGAGACTGGCCGCACCCCATGCCCAAGCGCACAGACATCAAGACCATCCTGATCATCGGCGCGGGGCCGATCATCATCGGGCAGGCCTGCGAGTTCGACTATTCCGGCACGCAGGCCGTCAAGACGCTGAAGGCCGAGGGCTACCGCATCGTGCTGGTCAACTCGAACCCGGCGACGATCATGACCGATCCGGAACTGGCCGACGCGACCTATGTCGAGCCGATCACGCCCGAGATCGTCGCCAGGATCATCGAGAAGGAGCGCCATGTCCTTGACGGAGGGTTCGCGCTGCTGCCGACCATGGGCGGCCAGACCGCGCTGAACTGCGCGCTCTCGCTCAACAAGAAGACGCTCACCGACGAGAACGGCAGGAAGATCAGCGTGCTGGAGAAATTCGGCGTCGAGATGATCGGCGCCACCGCCGAGGCGATCGACAAGGCCGAGGACCGCGAACTCTTCCGTGAAGCGATGACGAGGATCGGCCTCGACACGCCGCGCTCGCATCACGTCAAGAATCTCGGCCAGGCCCTGATGGCGCTCGACGATATCGGCCTGCCGGCGATCATCCGCCCCTCCTTCACCATGGGCGGCACCGGCGGCGGCATCGCCTACAACAAGAGCGAGTTCATCGAGATCTGCGAGCGCGGCTTCGACGCGTCGCCGACCAGCGAGATCCTGATCGAGGAGAGCGTGCTCGGCTGGAAGGAGTACGAGATGGAGGTGGTCCGCGACAGGAAGGACAACTGCATCATCGTCTGCTCGATCGAGAACATCGACCCGATGGGCGTCCATACCGGCGACTCGATCACCGTCGCGCCGGCGCTGACGCTGACCGACAAGGAATACCAGATCATGCGCGACGCATCGCTCAGCGTTCTGCGCGAGATCGGCGTCGAGACCGGCGGCTCCAACGTCCAGTTCGCGGTCGATCCGGCGAGCGGCCGGATGATCGTCATCGAGATGAATCCGCGCGTCTCGCGGTCGTCCGCTCTCGCCTCGAAAGCCACCGGTTTCCCGATCGCCAAGGTCGCGGCCCGTCTCGCCGTCGGCTACACGCTCGACGAGATCGAAAACGACATCACCGGCGGGGCGACGCCGGCCTCGTTCGAGCCGACGATCGACTACGTCGTCACCAAGATCCCGCGCTTCGCCTTCGAGAAGTTCCCCGGCGCCGAGCCGACGCTGACCACGGCTATGAAATCGGTCGGCGAGGCCATGGCGATCGGCCGGACCTTCCAGGAGAGCCTGCAGAAGGCGCTGCGCTCGCTGGAGACCGGGCTCGACGGCCTCGACGAGATCGAGGTCGAAGGCATGGGTCAGGGCGACGACAAGAACGCCATCAAGGCCGCGCTTTCGATCCCGACGCCCGACCGCATCCTGCATGTCGCGCAGGCGATGCGCTTCGGCTTCAGCGACGAGCAGATCCACGAGAGCTGCCGGATCGACCCCTGGTTCCTCGCCCAGATGCGCGGCATCGTCGACACCGAGGAGAAGATCCGCGTGCACGGCCTTCCGCTGACGCCGGGCGCCTTCCGCCAGGTCAAGGCGATGGGCTTTTCCGACAAGCGCCTCGCCGCCGTCGCGGGCAGGAGCGAGGCCGAGGTCAGGGCGCTGCGGCGCTCGCTGGACGTGCGCCCGGTCTACAAGCGCATCGACACCTGCGCGGCCGAATTCGCCTCGCCGACGGCCTATATGTATTCGACCTACGCCATGCCTTTCGCGGGTCCGCCGGCCGACGAGGCGCTGCCGTCCGACCGCAGGAAGGTCGTCATTCTCGGCGGCGGCCCCAACCGCATCGGCCAGGGCATCGAGTTCGACTATTGCTGCTGCCATGCCTGCTATGCGCTCGGCGAGGCCGGCTACGAGACCATCATGGTCAACTGCAACCCCGAGACCGTCTCGACCGACTACGACACCTCCGACCGGCTCTATTTCGAACCGCTGACCGCCGAGGACGTGCTGGAGATCCTGGAGACCGAACAGAGCGCCGGCACGCTGCACGGCGTCATCGTCCAGTTCGGCGGCCAGACGCCGCTGAAGCTCGCCAACGCGCTGGAGGAGGCCGGCATCCCGATCCTCGGCACCTCTCCGGACGCGATCGACCTCGCCGAGGACCGCGACCGCTTCAAGCGCCTGCTCGACAAGCTGCATCTCAAGCAGCCGAAGAACGGCATCGCCTATTCGGTCGAGCAGGCGCGCATCATCGCGGGCGAGCTCGGCCTGCCCTTCGTCGTGCGCCCGTCCTATGTGCTCGGCGGCCGGGCGATGGCGATCATCCGCGACGAGGTGATGTTCGAGGACTATCTGCTGGGCACGCTGCCGGGCCTGATCCCGTCCGAGGTCAAGGCCAAATATCCCAACGACAAGACCGGCCAGATCAACATGGTTCTGGGCAAGAATCCGCTGCTGTTCGACCGCTACCTGTCGGACGCCATCGAGGTCGACGTCGATTGCCTGAGCGACGGCAAGGAGGCCTTCATCGCCGGCATCATGGAGCATATCGAGGAGGCCGGCATCCATTCGGGCGATTCGGCCTGCTCGTTGCCGCCGCGCTCGCTGTCGCCGGAGACCATCGCCGAACTGGAGCGTCAGACCAGGGCGATGGCGCTGGCGCTGGATGTCGGCGGGCTGATGAACGTGCAATACGCCATCCAGAACGGCGTCATCTACGTGCTCGAGGTCAATCCGCGCGCCTCGCGCACCGTGCCCTTCGTCGCCAAGGTGATCGGCATGCCCGTCGCCAAGATCGCCGCCCGGATCATGGCCGGGGAGAGCCTCGCCAGCTTCGGCCTGAAGGCGACGGCGCTCGCCCATGTCGGCGTCAAGGAGGCGGTCTTCCCCTTCGCCCGCTTCCCCGGCGTCGATGTGCTGCTCGGGCCGGAGATGCGTTCGACCGGCGAGGTCATCGGGCTCGATCGCTCCTTCGACATCGCCTTCGCCAAGAGCCAGCTCGGGGCCGGCTCCAAGGTGCCGGTCGCCGGCACGGTCTTCGTCTCGGTGCGCGACGAGGACAAGCCGCGCATCGTGGCGACCATGCGCATGCTGGCCGATCTCGGCTTCCGCATCCTGGCGACGGGCGGCACGCTGCGCCTGCTCCAGGACGAGGGGCTGACCGCCAGCAAGATCAACAAGGTGCTGGAGGGCCGGCCGCACGTCGTCGACGCCATCAAGAACGGCGAGATCCAGCTCGTCTTCAACACCACCGACGGGCCGCAGGCGCTGGCCGATTCGCGCTCGCTGCGCCGCACGGCCCTCTTGCACAAGGTTCCCTATTATACCACCTTGGCTGGAGCGGTCGCGGCGGCGGAAGGCATCAAGGCCTATTGCAGCGGCGATCTCGAGGTACGATCGCTGCAATCCTACTTCGAGCGCGCGGCCTGAAATCGGCCGAGCGCTGGGGGTCGCGTTCACGCAGACAAGAAACGATCGAAAGCAGCGACGCAGGCAGCGCTCGACGCCGCCGGCGCCTCAGCGCTTTCGGAAATTCGGGACGGGACGATGGAAAAGGTGCCAATGACGGCGGGCGGGTTCTCCGCTCTCGAGGACGAGTTGAGGCAGCGCCAGCAGGTCGAGCGGCAGCGCATCATCCAGGCGATCTCCGAGGCGCGCGCGCTCGGCGATCTCTCCGAGAACGCCGAGTATCACGCCGCCAAGGAGGCCCAGTCGCTTAACGAGGGCCGCATCATGGAGCTGGAATCGCTGATCGGTCGCGCCGACATCATCGACATCTCCAAGCTGGGCGGCGACACGATCAAGTTCGGCGCCACGGTCAAGCTGATCGACGACGACACCGAGGAAGAGAAGAGCTACCAGATCGTCGGCGAGCCCGAGTCCGACGTGCGTTCGGGCAAGGTCTCGGTCGGCTCGCCGATCGCACGCGCGCTGATCGGCAAGAAGGTCGGCGATTCCGTGCAGGTCAACACGCCCGGCGGCGGCAAGTCCTACGAGGTCGTCAGCGTCGTCTTCCGCTGATTCCGGCCGCCGCGCAGCCCCCCGGCGGAGGCGTGTCCCGGCCGCGCACGATCGCGCGAGGCGCCTCATCGGCAATATGGCGGGCTCCGTAACCGCTGCTATCTATTCGCCGGAAACCGGAGTCACGCCATGAAAACCCGTCGCGCCGTTCTCGCCGCCTCGCTGGCGGCTTTCGCTTCGATCACCGCCCTGCCCTTCGCCGCGACCGCGGCGCGCGCCCAGTCGGCGCCGATCGGCGCGATCCGCGTCGATGTCTCGCCTCTGGTGGCCAAGGGCTGGGGCGAGACCGCCGGCGCCGTCAGGATTGGCATGGAGCGGGCTCTGGCGGACGCGTTCGGAGCCGCATACCAGCCCGGCCGCGGGCCCGTGCTGCTGGTCAAGGTGCGCGGCATCTTCATGGCGAGCTATGCCGGAGGCGGCGGCGGCGGAGCCTTCGGCGGCGGCGGCTCCAGCAATGACAGCCTCGACAGCGAGACGACGCTGCTCGGCCCCGGAAATCGCGTCATCGGAACCTGGCCGATCCTGTCGACGATTTCGTCGGGTTCCGGCGGGGCCTGGTATCTGCCGGATGTCGATCAGCGCCGCATCGCCGCGCTGATCGAGAACAACGCGCTCTGGATCAGGCGCTATGTCGGCAGGTGACGACGCCGCGCCACGAGACGAGCGCATCGGCGCCGGGCGTCAGCCGAACGGCGCGATCGCCTCGTCCTTGACCCGGTCCAGCGCCAGCGCCGTTCGGACGTTCCGGACATTGGGCAGCGCCGTCAGGTCGCCCACGAAGTCCTGAAACGCCTTCAGGTCGGGAGCGACGCATTTCAGGATGAAGTCGATGTCGCCCGACAGCGTCCAGCATTCGCGCACCGCGTCCCAGGCGCGGATGCGGGCCTGGAAGGCCGCGAGATCGCTCTCGGCCTGACTGGCCAGATGCACGAAGGCGAAGCAGACCACCTCGAAGCCGAGCTTGCGCTCGTCGAGCAGCGCCCGGTAGCCGGTGATCAGCCCGGCCTCCTCCAGCGCCCGCACCCGGCGCAGGCAGGGCGGCGGCGAGATGCCGACCCGGCGCGCCAGCTCGACATTGGTCATGCGCCCGTCGGCCTGGAGCTCGCGCAGGATGCGCAGATCGATATCGTCGAGTTTCGCGCGCACGGGGAGCCTCGGACAAGGTCGCGCTGGTGTAGACGCGAGGCTTGCGCGATACAAGGCTCGCGCCCAGGGTCGCTTCGCGCCCCGCCTTCCCCCGACCTTCCCCGGCGCGCGTGGCGGGAGGGAACCGCCGGAGCCCACCGTGCCTGCCGACGCCATCCCGACGATCTGGGTGCTGACCGACGGCAAGGCCGGCGACGAGGTGCAGTGCATCGGCGTCGCCGAGCGCCTCGGCGTGACGCCGCAGCTCCGCCGCGTCGCGCCGCGCAAGCCGTTCGCGTGGCTGATGCCGCGCGGGCCGATCGATCCGCGCGAGGGCCCTGAACGTGAAGGCAGCCCGATCCGCCCGCCCTTCCCCGACATCGTCATCGCCTCGGGCCGCCGCGCCGTCGCCTATGTCCGCGCGGTGAAGAAGGCGTCGAACGGCCGCTGTTTCACGGTCATCCTGAAAGACCCGCGCACGGGCGCGGGGGTCGCCGACCTGATCTGGGTGGCGGCTCATGACCGGCTGCGCGGCGAGAACGTGCTGGTGACGACGACCTCGCCGCACCGGCTGGCGCCCGGGCGGCTGGAGCAGGCGCGCGCCGAGCCGCCGGCCGCCTTCGCCGCGCTCGCAAAACCGCGCGCGGCCGTGCTGGTCGGCGGCGACAGCCGGCACCACCGCTTTCGGCCCGAGGACATCGCCCGCTTCGCCGGGCTGCTGGAGGATCTGGCGCGCTCGGGCGTGGCGCTGATGGGCTCGCGTTCGCGCCGCACCCCGCCGGCGCTCGACGCCGCCGTCGCCGCCGTCTTCGCCCGCCATGGCGGCTGGTGGTGGAACGGGACCGGCGAGAACCCCTACGTCGCGCTGCTCGCCAACGCCGACGCCATCGTCGCCACCGCCGACTCGACCAACATGATCGGCGAGGCGGCGGTGGCGACGA
>JAKFWE010000433.1 GCA_021732895.1 Allobosea sp.
GTTCCGAGCCGGCCTTCGAGCGGTTGGGGCTGCCCGGCTGCACGTCGGCCCAGTAGAGGAAATTGTTAAGGCAGAGCCCCGTGCCCGGCACGACGACGCCGCTGCCGAACGGGCTGCCGATGCTGTTGGTGATGCAGATCAGGTTGCCGTCGCGGTCTGCGATCGACAGCGAGGTGGTGTGGGCCGGATCCTCGCCCTCCTGCGGCGTCCACTGCTCGGTCGGCCCGCTGACCGGCGCGCCGTCGCGCACCCGCGCGCGCAGGCTCTCGACGAAGGGCTCGGACAGAATGTCCTCGAGCGTCTCGGGCGAGGGGTCGTTGTGGGCGATGCGCACGCCGGCCGCGAGACGGATGGCGCGGTAGACGAGGTCGAGATGGTCCGGCCCGTCCTTGGCGAGACCGGCGAGATCGAAGCCTTCGAGAATTCGCAGGGAGAGCAGGAACTGGAAGCCCTCGCAGGCCGGCGGCGGCGCATGGATCGTCAGCCCGCGATAGGCCGCCGCGATCGGCTCGCGCCAGCGCGGGGCGACGGCGCCGAGATCGGCCATCGTCACCGTGCCGCCGAGCGAGGCGAGATGATCGACGATGCGCTGGCCGAGCGCGCCGCGATAGAGGTGGTCGGGTCCGTGCGCGGCGATGTCGGAGAGCGTGCGCGCGAGGTCGGGCTGGCGCAGAAATGCGCCGAGGGCGACCGGCCCGCCATGCGGAAGGTAGGCCGCCGCGAAGGCTGGATAGAGCTGGTCGTAGGCTTCCAGAAGCGGAGCCTGCTCGTTGAATTCGGCGACGCCGAACTCCGCCAGCGGGAAACCGTCTTCCGCCAGAGCGATGGCGGGAGCGAGGATATCGGACAGCGGCTTCCTGCCGTGCCTCGCCGCGATCTCGCACCAGCCAGCGAGATTACCTGGCATCGCGACGGCCTGCGCGCCGCGTTCGAGGTCCGAGCGCCGGCTGTAGCGCCAGGGCTCGAATCTCGCCTGGATCGGTGGCACGAAATCGAGAACCCTGACGCGGGCCTCGGCCGCGACCCACATCGTCGCCGAGCCCATGCCGGCGAGGCTCGACATGAAGGGCTCGACCACGTTGAGCGCGGCGGCGGTGGCGGCGGCCGCGTCGAAGGCGTTGCCGCCCGCGATCAGCAGGCGCGCGCCGGCCTGCGCCGCCAGCGGGTGGGCCGCGGCGACGACGCCGTTGCGGGAACTCAGCGTCGGGCGGCGACCATGCATCCGGATTCGAGCCTCATCGACCTGCCGCCGGGACCAGCCCCGGGGCGCGCATCGCGATGAGGCCCGGATGGAGCCGGATTGTCCATCGTCCGTGACGCGCCTGCGCCAGACCGCTGGCGCAGGCGCAGGTCCGCCTATTCGGCCGCCTGCCGCTGCTGGCCGGCCAGCCGCAGCAGCGCGTCGTCGGCCACCGGCTCGATCGGCGTGAAGTCCTGATGCGCGATGTAGTCAGGCCGCGTCGGCTTGCGGATATGGTTGGAGACCGCATTCAGCGTCAGGTAGACGATCTTGCGGGGGAAGGGCGTGATGTTGCCGGCCGAGCCGTGCACCAGATTGCCGTGGAAGAGCAGCACGCCGCCGGGTTTGCCGGTCGGCGCGACGATCCCGCCCTGCTTGACGAGCCGCGTTACGGTCTCCTCGTCCAGCGTCCAGAGCGGATAGGACGTCGTCGAGGTGTCGTGGCCGGCGTCGAGATCGCCCTCGTTCTGGCTTTTCGGCACGAGCATCAGCGCGCCGTTGAACGGATAGACCTCGTCGAGGAAGACCGAGATGTTCATCGCCTTGGGCGCCGGCATGCCGTCATCGCGCTTCCAGGTGCCGTAATCCTGGTGCCACTGCCAGACGTCGCCGGTGAAGGCCGCCTTCGCGTTGATCTTGAACTGGTGCATGTAGAGTTTCTCGCCGAAGATCTGCTCGACGGGGCCGATCAGGCGCGGATGCGAGCCGAGCAGGCGGAACGCCTCGTTGTAGGTGTGCGCGGCGAAGGCGATGCGCGGCGCGCCGTTCTTCTCGCGCCAGATTTCCGGACGTTGCTCGCGGTAGATGCCCTCGGCCTCCTGCCGCAGCACGTCGACCTCTTCGGGCGAGAACAGGTCCGGCAGGAAGAGCCAGCCCTCGCGGTGGAAGGTGTCGATCTGGTCCTGGGTGAGTTTCATCGGTCGTCCTCCTTGGGTTGCGTTTCTTCTGCCTTATCCTGCCTCTTCCCGGGTAAGGCGGCTTGCCGTGACGCCGCGAGGCGTTCCTCCGTCGTTCGTCCTGCGGTCAACGCATGGTCGCGCGCCGCCGCCTCGGCGCCCCCGGCGTCGCCGGCCAGAACCAGCCTCGCGATCGTTTCATGCTCCGCCCAGGCGCTGGCGCGGTAGTCCGGGGCGGACAGGACGGCGGCCATGGAGCGGCGCATGTGCGGCCAGTGCGGCGCCACCATCTCCTCGATCGCCGGATTGCCCGAGAGCCGGTAGAGCGCCTGGTGGAAGCCGACGTCGCGCGCGATCAGCAGCGGCAGCGGGCTTTGCCCGTCGAGCGCGCCGCCGGCGGCGAGCGCCTCGGTCAGCGCCGCGCGCCCGGCCGCGTCACCCTGCGCGCGCCGCGCCGCTAGCGCGCAGGCGAGGCCATCGAGTGCGGCGCGGATCTCGTAGAGCTGGCGGATGCGCGCCGGCTCCAGCAGCGCCACGATGAAACCCTTGCGGCCGGTTTCGCTGACGAGGCCCTGCCGGTGCAGCAGATGCAGCGCATGGCTGACCGGCTGGCGCGAAACGCCCAGCGATGCGGCCAGTTCATGCTGCCGAATGCGCTGGCCCGGGGGCAGGGTGTGGTCTGCGATCGCCTCCAGCAGGCGTTCATAGACCCGCTCGATCAGGTTGGGCGCCAGCGCGAGGGGCGTCATGGGGCAGGGACCGCACTCAGCATTTGTGAATTTGGAATTCCGAATGTGGTGAAGTGATGGCCGTGTTGTCCTCCTGTCAAGCGCGCGGGTGGCCAGGCTTCCGCTCGCGATCTCAGAACAGGCTGCCCTGATCGTCGGTTCCGCCCTTGCGCTGCCTTGCGGGTCCGGCCTTCGCAGCCTCCGGCGGCGCCGCACCGGGCGCGACCGGCGCCTGCACCTCCGGCCCGTCATTGCCGACCCGGTTCACGGCGGAGGAGATCGGGACGAGTTCCAGCAGGTCGTCCGGCGGCGGGCGCAGCAGCGCCGAAACCGCGGCCGGTTCGGCGTCGGGGTCGAGCCAGCCGTCGAAATCCGCCGGATCGACGATCACCGGGCAGCGCTCGTGGACCGCCGCCATCAGCCCGTTGGCGGGACCGTTGACGAGCGCGACCGTGTCGATTTCGGAGCCGTCGGCGGAATGCCACGTCTCCCACAGCGCCGCGAAGGCGAACATTCCGCGATCGGGCCTGCGAAACAGATACGCCTGATTTGGCGCCTGCCGGCCCTGCCCGGTTCGGCGCCATTCGTAGAATCCGTCCGCCGGCAGGAGGCAGCGCCGGCGCGCGAAGGCGGCCCGGAACGAGGGCTTCTCGCGCGCGCTTTCGCCCCGGATGTTGATCACCAGCGGGAAGTCCTTCATCCGCCTGACCCAGCCGGGAATGAAACCCCAGCGCATCAGCATGAACTGCCGCGCGCCCTCGTGCAGGCGAACCACCGGCACGGGCTGCGTCGGCGCGATGTTGTAGCGCGGGGGGAAATTGGGCTGTTCGCGATAGGCGAAAAGCGCGCGCATCGCGTCCGGCGGCAGGGTGAGGGCGTAGCGACCGCACATGGCGCGCGAGATGTGACGCGCCCGACGCGCCCGATCAACACTTTCTTTGCGTTTCGTCACGCATGGTGCCGCGATCCTCCGGGGCTGATGATGACCGTCTCCGCCATGCGAGCGCTGGATATCGAGACGGGCGAATGGCCGGAGGCCGAGCCGTCGACGCAGCTCTCGACCGATTATCTCAACCGCTACGGCGAAGCGCTGATGCTGCTCGAGATGGCGCCGATGGACCCCGGCGTCATCGACGATCTGAAATCGTGGCGGGCGGTCGGCTATGTCGAGCATTTCGAAAACTCGAACCTGCGCTGCACGCCATCGGCCCTGGCGGCCTATCGCAGCCTCGCTGCCGCGCGCCGGCAGGCCTTCGAGGAGCTCTGTGTCGCCATGAACAGGTTGATCGCCACCGCGACGTCGCTGCTGGCCGATCTGGAGCACGATCAGGGCACGACGGAGATCGTCGCGGTCGCCAGCGAATCGCTGCGCACCCTGATCGGCCGCGCCACCCAGTTCATCAACGCCAATGGCGACATCGACGTCGGCGCGCTCCAGGGTGGCGGGCTTCAGAGCGAGATCGACGGCCTGTTCAAGAGCTGAGGCTCGCTCGGCCGAGCCGGCGTCCGCCGAGCAGGAATTCGCGATTGCCGTCGCCGCCCTCGATCGGTGAGACGATCGGTCCCCGCACGTCGAAGCCGAGCCCCGCCAGAACGCCGGCCATATCGTCGCAGATATGCCGATGCACGGCCTCGTCGCGCACCACGCCCTTCTTCAGCGCCGCGCGCCCGGCCTCGAATTGCGGCTTGACCAGCGCTGCAAGACATCCGTCCGGAGACAGCAGGCCGGCGACAGCAGGCAGCACGAGCCGCAGCGAAATGAAACTGACGTCGATGCAGGCGAGGCCGGGCGCCGCCGGCAGCGCGGCGGCAGGGAGCGTGCGGATGTCCTGGCCCTCCAGGCTGGTGACGCGCGGATGCTGGCGCAGGCTGGCATGGAGCTGGTCGCGGCCGACATCGACCGCGGTGACATGCGCCGCGCCGCGCCGCAGCAGCAGATCGGTGAAGCCGCCGGTCGAGGCCCCGACATCGAGGCAGGCTAGGCCTGCCGGATCGAAACCGAACGTATCGAGCGCCGCGGCCAGCTTGAGGCCGCCGCGCGACACGTAAGGGTGCGGCGCCTGCGCCTCGATCCTCGCCGCGCCGTCGAGCATGTCGGACGCCCTGCGCACCGGTGCGCCGTCGGCGCTGACGAGACCCGCCGCGATGGCGGCCTGCGCCCGCGCCCGGCTCTCGAACAGGCCGCGCGCCACGAGCATCTGGTCGGCGCGGTGCTTCAAGGTCGCGGCTCCGGGCGAGCGCTAGGCTCGCCTGATCGCGCTCGGCGCGCCGAGCGCGCGTTCGACGGTGCGCACGATGCCGGCGCAGTCGAGCCCGGCCAGCGCATACATCGCCTCGGGCTTGTCGTGGTCCTGGAATGTGTCGGGCAGGGTCAGCGTGCGCACCTTCAGGCCGCCGTCGAGCACCCCTGCGCGCGCCAGCAGGTCGAGCACATGGCTGCCGAAGCCGCCGACCGAGCCTTCCTCGACCGTGACCAGGACTTCATGCTCGCGCGCCAGCCGCAGGATCAGCGCCTCATCGAGCGGCTTGGCGAAGCGCGCGTCGGCGACCGTGGTCGAAAGACCGCGATGGCCGAGCTGCTCGGCGGCGAGCAGGCACTCGGCCAGCCGCGTGCCGAGCGAAAGCAGCGCCACGCGCGAGCCCTCGCGCACGATTCGGCCGCGGCCGATCTCGAGCGGGGTCCCCGTCTGCGGCAGCTCGACGCCGACGCCCTCGCCGCGCGGGTAGCGGAAGGCGATCGGCCCCGCGTCGTAGCCGGCCGCGGTCGCGACCATGTGGACGAGCTCCGCCTCGTCGGCGGCGGCCATCACCACCATGCCGGGCAGGCAGGAGAGATAGGCGACGTCGAAGGCCCCGGCATGGGTCGCGCCGTCGGCGCCGACCAGCCCCGCGCGATCGATCGCGAAGCGCACCGGCAGCTTCTGGATGGCGACATCGTGCACGACCTGATCGTAGGCCCGTTGCAGGAAGGTCGAGTAGATCGCGCAGAACGGCTTGTAGCCTTCGGTCGCCAGCCCGGCCGCGAACGTCACGGCATGCTGCTCGGCGATGCCGACATCGAAGGTCCGCGCCGGGAACTCCCTGGCGAAACCGTCGAGCCCGGTGCCGGACGGCATCGCGGCGGTGACGGCGACGATCCTGCCGTCGGCGCGCGCCGCCTTGATCAGCGCGGCGCCGAAGACGCCGGTGTAGCTCGGCGCGTTCGCCGGCGCCTTGGCCTGCTGGCCGGTGACCGGGTCGAACTTGACGACGCCGTGATACTTGTCGGCGCTGGCCTCGGCGGGCGCATAGCCCTTGCCCTTCTGCGTCACGACATGGACGAGGATCGGGCCCTGCCCCGAGTCGCGGACATTGCGCAGCACCGGCAGCAGATGGTCGAGATTATGTCCGTCGATCGGCCCGACATAGTAGAAGCCGAGCTCCTCGAACAGCGTTCCGCCGGTCCAGAACCCGCGCGCGTACTCCTCGGTGCGCCTCGCCTTGTCCTGGAAGAAGCGCGGCAGGCGCTCGGCCAGCTGCTTGGCGATCTCGCGGATCGACCGATAGGTCCGGCCCGAGACGAGGCGGGCCAGATAGGCCGACATGGCGCCCACCGGCGGGGCGATGGACATGTCGTTGTCGTTCAGGATCACCACCAGCCGGGAGCCGAGCGCGCCGGCGTTGTTCATCGCCTCATAGGCCATGCCGGCCGACATCGCGCCGTCGCCGATCACCGCGACGACGTTGTTGGCCCCGCCGGCGAGGTCTCGCGCCACAGCCATGCCGAGCCCGGCCGAAATCGACGTCGAGGAGTGGGCCGCGCCGAACGGGTCGTATTCGCTCTCGTTGCGCTTGGTGAAGCCCGATAGTCCGCCGGGCTGGCGCAGGGTGCGGATCTCGCCGCGCCGCCCCGTCAGGATCTTGTGCGGATAGGCCTGGTGCCCGACATCCCAGATCAGCCGGTCGCGCGGCGTGTCGAAGACGTGATGCAGAGCCACCGTCAATTCGACCACGCCGAGCCCGGCGCCGAGATGCCCGCCGGTGACGGACACGGCGTCGATCGTCTCCAGGCGCAACTCGTCGGCGAGCTGGGCCAGCTCGTGGTCCGGCAGCTTTCTCAGGTCGGCTGGCGTCTCGATGCAATCGAGTAGCGGAGTGGGCGGGCGCTTCGTCACGCAATCCGTCTATCGCATCGACGCGGCCTCGCACAAGGCCGGCGCGGCGCCGCCGGACGCGGCCTCACGCGCATGTGTTGGGCGGAAGGCGAGGCGGCCGGAGACAGGCGCCGAACTTGCTAAAATTCTGAATTCACTGACAATCGGAGATTGACAGCTCGCCGTCGCCGCCGGCGTGCGCGCGAATCCGGCCGGCGGAATCACCCGTCTGAAGAACGGCCTGTCGGGCAGCCTTCACGGCGGCATGTGCGCTTTTTGCATCGGCCGGGGGCCATACCCGGAGCCGGACGCCGCATCGGCATGACGCGTCCGACGTTCCGACCGCGACCGGCCAGCCCGATCACGGTTCCGGGGCGCAGGGGCCGCGGTGGCTGATGAAAGGCTGATCGACAATCCACCCCGGCTCTGTATCGTGCCTCATCTCGACCCGCCGGCGATGTCGTGCCAGGTCGAGGCTCCGTCTCTCCCGGTCCCGGTTCGTCGAACCGCACGCCGGTCAAAATGCAAGTACGCCAGGCCGTGACGCCATGAACGACGCTCCGCGAATCGCGACCGATCCAGCCCTTCTGCCGGCCCATGTGCTGGCGCGCGAGATCGCCGCGCGGCGGCTTTCGCCCGTCGATGTCGTCGATGCCCTGCTGGCGCGCGTCGCGCGTCTCGAGCCGAAGCTCCAGGCCTTCGTCGCGGTCTATGGCGCCGATGCGCGGCTCGCCGCCGAAGGCGCCGACAAGGCGATCCGCTCCGGCCACGCCGTCGGCCCGCTGCATGGCGTGCCGGTGGCGCTGAAGGACCTGATCGAGCTGGAGGGCCGCATCACCACCGGCGGTTCGGCGATGTGGCGCGAGCGGCGCTCGACTGTGACCGCCACGATCGCGCGGCGCATGATCGCGCAGGGCATGATCGTGCTCGGCAAGACCCACACGGTCGAGTTCGCCTATGGCGGCTGGGGCACCAACCAGCACATGGGCACGCCCTGGAACCCGTGGGACGCCGTGCGCGCGCGCACGCCCGGCGGCTCCAGCAGCGGCTCCGGCGTCGCGGTCGCGGCCCGCCTGGCGCCCTGGGCGATCGGCACCGACACGGGCGGCTCGGTGCGCCTGCCGGCCTCTTTTTGCGGCCTGACCGGCCTCAAGGTCACGATCGGCCGGATCCCCACGACCGGCATCCTGCCGCTTTCGACGACGTTCGACACGCCTGGCCCGATAGCGCGCGACGTCGAGGACGCGGCGCTGCTCTACAACGTGTTGCAGGGGCCGGACCCGCTCGATCCCAACACGCGTGGCGTCGCGCCGGTCGATCCGATCCCGGTTCTGCGGCGTGGCGTGCGCGGCCTGAGGCTGGCGCGCATGCCCGAGGCCGAGCGCGCCGGCTGCGATCCCGAAACGCTTGCGGCCTATGACGGCTCGCTGGCGCTGCTGGCCGAGCTCGGTGCGGAGATCGTCGAGATCAGGTTGCCCTTCCTGCTGGGCGATTTCGTCGGCGCGCAGGCCGTCACCGCGGCGGAGGCCTATTTCTTCGACCGCGAACTGGTCGATGATCCGGCGGCGCAGCTCGACGAGGCGGTGCGCCCGCGCGTGCTGGCCGGCGCAGGCGTCTCGGCGCAGGACTACCTCGCGACGATGCGTCATCAGGCGCAGGCCAAACAGGTCATGGCGCAGGCGATGGCCGGCGTCGACGCGCTGCTGACGCCGACGACGCCGACGCCGGCGGTCAGGCTCGACGAGGTCGATCAGATGGTCTTTCCCTCGCGCTTCACCCGCTTCGGCAATTTCCTCGAAATGTGCGCGCTCTCGCTGCCAAACGGCTTCAGCGCCGGCGGGCTGCCGCTGTCGCTGCAGATCTGCTGTCCCGGCTTCGAGGAGGCGACGGCGCTGCGCATCGGCTGGGCGTTGCAGCAGGCGAGCGATCACCATCTGCGCCTGCCGCCGATGGTGGCGTGAGCGCTCACAGGAAACGGGTGGGTCGGGACGGACGGTGATGGGAGAGCTTGCCGGCCACGCAAGCAGGAATCCCGTTCATGTCCGCTCCGCTCCCCGCAACCCTGCTGCTGACCGGCGTCCTGGCGCAATTCGCCGACAAGCTGGCGCTCGACACGATTTCGCTGGCGGCGACCGAAGGCGGCGCGAGCCCGCGCCTCGTCGGCCTGCTGGTCGCGGCGCAATCGGCGGCATGGCTGCTGGTCTCCCTGCCGGCCGGCGTCCTCGCCGACCGCATCGCGCCCCGGGCGCTGATCCGGCTCGGCGGCGCGCTGATGCTGGTGGGCTCAGGGCTCGGCGCAGCGCTGCTCGGCCTCGGTCAGATCGGCTTTGCGCTGGCGCTCGCGATCTTTCTGGCGGCGGCCGGGCCGGTCGTGATCGCGCTGTCGATCTTCGTGTTGCTGCCGCGCATGGTCGGCATGGCGGAACTGCCGCGCGCCAATGGCCGCATGGAGCTCGGCCGCGCGGTGCTGAGCCTCGCTTCGCCATTGATCGCCGGCTGGGCGGTGGCGCGCGGGTCGGGGCCTGTCGGCCTCGTCCTCTGCGCGGGGGTCGGCGTCGCCATCCTGATCGCGGCCACGCGACTGCCCGGCGCCGCGCCGGCGCCGCAGCCACGTCTGCCGATGCATCGGGCCATCGCTGAGGGCGGGGCCTTCGTCGCGCGCCACCCTTATCTGAGGCCGATCGCGCTCTGCGCCATCGCCTGGAACCTCGCCTTCTTCGCCTTCCTCGCCATCGTCACACCTTATGCCGCGCGCGTGCTCCTGCTCGCGCCCGAGGCGATCGGGCTGGCTTCTTCGGTCTATGGCGCGGGGCTGATCGCGGGAGCGCTGAGCGCGCCTGCGCTGATCGCCCGCCTGCCGACAGGCGTATTGCTCGTGTTCGGCCCGGCGTCTTCGCTGATCGGCGTCGGTCTGCTCGGCCTCGCGCCGGCCTCGCTCGGCGTTCCGGCTCTTGCTCTCGCCTTCTTCCTGCTCGGCTTCGGCCCGATCCTCTGGTTCATCGTCCAGACCAGCCTGCGCCAGGCGGTGACGCCTCCGGCTTTGCTCGGCCGCGTCAGCGCGACGTTGACCACGGCGATGTACGGCATGCGGCCGGTCGGGGCTCTGGCGGGCGGACTGGCAGGCGAGGCTTTCGGGCTGCAGGCGGCGATCTGGTTGCCGGTCGGTCTGTTCGCACTCTCGACGCTGGCGATCCTGGCGTCGGCGATGCCGGGGTTGAAGAGCATGCCGCAGGGGGAGGTGACGCTTACGCGGGGCTGATGCGTTCGACGCCGCTCAGCTTGAAGCCGAGCGCTTTGAGCACAGCGAGCAGCGTGCTCAGCGTTGGGTTGCCCTTGGCGCTCAGGGTTCGATACAGCGTTTCCCGCGACATTCCTGCGTCGTTGGCCAGACTCGTCATCCCCTGCGCCCGAGCGACGATTCCGATCGCCTCTGCGATCTCCGCCGCATCTCCCGAAGAAAGAGCGTCCTCCAGAAATCCTTGTGCGACTTCCGGATCGGTCACAAGTTCAGCGATGTCGAACGGACGAGAGATGTGGTCGGGATTTTTAGTCATCGTTCCATCCTTTCAAGTCCTCGATGGCTTTGGCTATGTCCTTGGACTGGGTTTTCTTATCACCGCCGCCAAGAAGCAAGATCAGTATCTCACCACGTCGCGCATAGTAGATGCGATAGCCGGGTCCATAGTCGATTTTGAGTTCGTTGACGCCGTCGCTCAGAAAGCGACTATCGCCCGGATTACCAAGTCGCAACCTGGACAATCGGGTTGCGATCCGACGCTTGGCTTCTCCGTCGCGAAGTCCGGCCAGCCATCGGCTGAATGGAGGGAGCGCCTCAATCTGCATGATCGTTTTGTAGCTTAAGAGCTACAAAAGAGGCAAGCAGCTTCTGCGCTCACCCGACAGCGCCGTCTCACCCCTCAGGCAGAGGGATGAACTCCGCCTCGTCGCCGGGCACGGTGTCGAAGCGGCCGGCCTTCCATTCCGCCTTGGCCTGGTCGATGCGGTCTTTCGAGGACGAGACGAAGTTCCACCAGATGTGGCGGGGGCCGTCCATCGGCTCGCCGCCGACCAGCATCAGCCGGCTCTGGTCCAGCGCCATGATCGAGATGCGGTCGCCCGGCTTGAAGATCAGCAACTGTCCCGCGCCGAATTCGTCGCCGGCGATGTCGATCCGGCCGGCGACGACATAGACCGCGCGCTCCTCATGGTCGGCGTCGAGCGGCAGGATCGCGCCCGGCGCTAGCACCGCTTCGGCATAGAGCACATCCCAGGGAAATTTGACCGGCGAGGTCTGGCCATAGGCCGAACCCATGAT
>JAKFWE010000434.1 GCA_021732895.1 Allobosea sp.
GCCATCGGCGCGGAGGAGGAGCTGGCGGCGATACTGGGCGAACGCCGACTCGGCTGCGTCGTCGCGGGGCCGGCGCTCGGTCTCGACGCGCGGGCGCGACGGGATGTTCTGGCGGTGCTGCGCGCCGGCGTTCCAGCCGTGCTCGACGCCGACGCGCTGACGATCCTGGCGGCGCGACCGCGCGCGCTCCCGGCCGCTATCGCGGCGCGGGGCGCCGCCTGCGTGCTGACCCCGCACGAGGGCGAGTTCGCGCGTCTGTTCGGCGAGAATCGGGAGATCACGCAGGCCCGCTCGAAACTGGAGCGCGCGCGACATGCGGCCTCCATCACCGGCGCAGTGATCGTGCTGAAGGGCGCCGACACCGTGGTCGCGCATCCCGGCGGCGAGGCGGCGATCAACCCGACCGGATCGCAGGCGCTGGCCACGGCCGGAACCGGCGATGTCCTGGCGGGGATGATCGGCGGCCTGATCGCGCAGGGCATGCCGGCTTTCGAGGCTGCCTGCGCGGCCGTATGGCTGCATGGCAAGGCTGGCGAAACCTGTGGGCACGGTCTGATCGCGGACGATCTGCCGGAGGCGCTGCCATCCCTGCTGGCGGCGCTCCAGCCCGATCCGGATTAGCCCAAAGTCAGACCGATCAAAAAGAAGCGGCCCGGAGCATGAGCTCCGGGCCGCCGATTGGCGCCACTGCGCCGCCGCTCACCGGGCGGCGTATTTGACCGCCGGAGCAGCGGCGAGCTGTTCCTTGGTCATCGAGATCTTGCCGTGGTCGGGATACATCCCCGGTTCGGCGGCTGCGGCCGGCGACGTCCCCGCCGTCGGCGAGACCGTGCCGCCGGTCGGCGCGGGGGACGGAGCCGCGGTCACCATCGGCCTGTCGCTCCAGGTCACCTGGTCGAAGGGGATGGCGACATCCTTGGCCCCGATCCCGAGGAAACCGCCGACGCCCACCGTGACGATCTCGACCTTGCCCGACTTGTCGAACACGACCTCGGTCACGTCGCCGACCTTCTTGTCATCGGGGCCATAGATATCGACGCCCATCAGTTTCGAGGCGCGCCACTTGCCCTGAGCAGCCAGATTGGCCTCGACAGGCGTGGCCTGGGTGGTGGCCGACGGAGCCGGCGTGGCCGAGGGCGCGCCGGGCTGAGCCGACGGCGCGGTCGGCGCGGTCGGCGTGGGGGCGGCGGTCTGTGCGATGGCGCCGCCCGCGAAGAGCGCGCCGCCGAGTGCGGTGATGATGATCTGACGTTTGAACATCGGTTCCTCCTGTCATGAGAGCCGCTGAGCGGCGGATTGCAGGAAGAACGTCCGGGACGCGATTTGGTTCAGGCGGAGATGCGGATCGCGATCCGGATTTCAGGCGCGAAAGATCCGGAAGCTGGTGAGCGGGGAGGGGATCGAACCCTCGACCACATGATTAAAAGTCACGTGCTCTACCACTGAGCTACCCGCCCTCACACGGGCGCTGACATACGGACGCCCCGCGCAACGGTCAACATTGTTCGCGACGCGCCAACTGTGGCAGAAGCGCGCCAGGAGGTTCGCCATGCCCGCAACGACGACGCCCGCGCAGTTGGCCGCCGCACTGCCCGACCTCGCCGGGATCAGGGCTGCGAAGGTCCTGGTCGATGCGGTTTTCCCCGGCACCGCGCAATACGCCTGGCCGCTGCTGCGCCGGCGTCATGGCTTCGAGATCGTCGTCAAGCACGAGAATCACACACCCACCGGCGCGTTCAAGGTGCGCGGCGGCATCGTCTACCTCGACCGCCTGAAGCGCGAGCGCCCGCAGGTCAGGGGCGTCGTCTCGGCGACGCGCGGCAATCATGGCCAGAGCATCGCGATGGCCGCCGCAAAGGCCGGCCTGCCGTCGATCATCGTCGTTCCGCTCGGCAACTCCGTCGAGAAGAACGCGGCGATGCGGGCCTTCGGGGCCGAGCTGGTCGAGACCGGGCGGGATTTCGACGAGGCGCGGGCGGCGGCGCAGGGCATCGCGCGCCAGCACGGCTACGAGATGGTGCCCTCGTTTCATCCCGATCTGGTCCGCGGAGTCGCGACCTACGGGCTGGAACTCCTCACGGCCCGGCCCGACCTCGCGCGGGTCTATGTGCCGATCGGCCTCGGCTCCGGCATCTGCGGGCTGATCGCGGCGCGTGACGCGCTCGGTCTCGCCACCGAGATCGTCGGCGTCGTGGCGCAGGCCGCCGACGCCTATGCGCTTTCGGTCGAGGCCGGCCGGGTCGTGGCGACGGACAGCGCGGCCACGTTCGCCGACGGCATGGCGGTGCGCACGCCCGATCCCGGCGCGCTGGCGACGATCATCGCCGGGGCCGCGCGTGTCGTGCGGGTCGGCGACGATGCGATCGCCGAGGCGATCCGGACCTACCACACCGACACCCACAACCTGGCCGAAGGCGCGGGCGCGGCGGCCTTGGCCGCGGCCGCGCAGGAAGCGGCGCTCAACCGGGGCAGCGCCGTCGGCGTCATCCTGTGCGGCGGGAACATCGACATGCCGGTGTTCCAGAGCGTGCTCGCCGGGCGCACGCCCGTGGTCGGCTAGCGCATGATGTCCGGCGTATCCGAACAGGGGCGGTGGCGGTCCTTCACCGGGCTTTTCCTGGGCGCGGCCGCCGCCATGTTCTCGGTGCTGTTCGGATTTGTCGTCCTGCTCGATCCGTTCGGCCTGCGGGTCGGCCGCGGCGATGCGCCCCGCCCGCTGATGGACCTGAACCAGCGCTACATGTATCCGCAGCTCGTGCGGTCGGGCCGCTTCGACGCCGCCATCCTCGGCACCTCGACGATGCGGCTGATCGATCCCGCGCGGCTCTCGTCGGAAGCGGCCGGGCGGTTCGTCAATCTGGCGATGAATGCGGCCACACCCTGGGAACAGACGCAGATGGCCGGCCTGTTCGCGCGCCTGACGGCGCGGCCCAGCGCCGTGATCTGGGGGGTCGATGCGACGTGGTGCGAAGCCGATGCGACGCAGGACGCCAAGCGCCTGACCCCGCGCCCGTTTCCGCCCTGGCTCTATGACGCGCCGCGATGGACCGACTGGGGCAACCTGCTCAGCCTGACGACGCTCGAAATCGGCGGCAGGCTCTTGGGATACCGGCTCGGCCTGATGCGGGAGCGCATCCGCGGCGACGGCTACGAGGTCTTCACGCCTCCGGAGGCGTCCTACGATCTGGACCGTGCGCGCGAACATCTGTGGGGCGGCGTCTCCGCATATCCGGCTGCCTCGAACGAGGGTCCGCAGCCCGCCGCGCCGGTGCCCGGCGCGGCGGTGCGGGCGGCCTGGCGTTTTCCAGCGCTCGCCTGGCTCGACGGCAGCCTCGCCGCGCTGCCGGCGACGACGGTGAAGCTGATCGTGTTGCCGCCGGTGCATATCTCGGCGCAGTTTCGGCCGGGCACGCTGGCCGGACAGCGTCACGCCGCCTGCATCGCCGCCCTGGGCGAGGTCGCCGCTTCGCGCGGAGCCGCGATCATCGACTATGGCTTCGCCTCGCCGCTGACCTCGGACGATTCGAATTTCTGGGACCGGCTGCATTTTCGGCTGCCCGTGGCGCGCCGGGTCGAGGCCGATCTGGGCGCCGTTCTGGCCGGTCGCGCGCCGGCCTCCGCCGACGGGGCGATCCGGATCGCGCCATCGACGCGTTAACGAGGCGTAAAGCAAGCGCGCCTAGCGTTGCGCGCATGGTCATCCGTCGTGGCGTTCGCTCCGTCCTGGTCGCTCTGGCGCTCTACCTCGTGTCGGGCGGCGCGGTCGGCTATTTCATGTTCCACGCGCAGCACGGCTCGCGCGGTCTGGAGGCGCGCGGCGGACTGCGGGAATCGCTGCGGGCCTTGCAGGGCGAGCTCGCCGGACTGACCAGCGAGCGCAAGGGCTGGGAGCAGCGCCTGACCCTGGTGCGCGACGAGGCGGTCGATCGCGACCTGCTCGAGGAGCAGGCGCGGGCCTCGCTCGGCCGGGTTCACCGCAACGACCTCGTTCTGATGGGACGTTGAGGCTCCCGCGCGCGCCTCGAATTAGTCCCGAACACATCGATGAACCAGATTCGAGTTAATTCTTGGAATTATAGCAATTTCAATGAATTGATCGATGCTGCATTGCGAGATGGCTCCCTCGCCAAGGGTTTTGCGATCCTCTACAACCAAGGGCGAAGCTCCCTGGAGGATCGCCGATGGCCGTCGCCGCGCGCAAGACGAAAGCTCCCGCCACGAAAGCCGCCGCCAAGGCGACCGGGAAATCGGGCTCCGCCAAGGGCGGAGCCGACAAGGGGGCGGTCAAGACCCTCAGCAACATGCCCAACTTCAGCAAGGCCGAGGAACTCCACGCCTATCGCGAGATGCTGCTGATCCGCCGCTTCGAGGAGAAGGCCGGCCAGATGTATGGCATGGGGCTGATCGGCGGCTTCTGCCATCTCTATATCGGCCAGGAGGCTGTCGTCATCGGCATGCAGATGGCCTCGAAGGAGGGCGACCAGACCATCACCGGCTATCGCGACCACGGCCACATGCTGGCCTGCGGCATGGAATCGCGCGGCGTGATGGCGGAGCTGACCGGGCGGCAGGGCGGCTATTCGCGCGGCAAGGGCGGCTCGATGCACATGTTCTCCCGCGAAAAGAACTTCTACGGCGGCCACGGCATCGTCGGCGCGCAGGTGTCGCTCGGGGCGGGCCTCGGCTTCGCCAACTGGTATCGCGAGGACGGCCGGGTCTCGATGGCCTATTTCGGCGACGGCGCCGCCAATCAGGGCCAGGTCTATGAGAGCTTCAACATGGCCCAGCTCTGGAAGCTGCCGGTCGTGTTCGTGATCGAGAATAACCGCTACGCCATGGGCACCTCGGTCAGCCGCGCCTCGGCGCAGACGGATTTTTCGCGGCGCGGCGTCTCCTTCGGCATTCCGGGCGAGCAGGTGGACGGCATGGATGTCCGCGCCGTGCGGGCCGCCGCCGAGCGCGCCATCGAGCACGCCCGCACCGGCAAGGGCCCCTACATCCTCGAGATGCAGACCTACCGCTATCGCGGCCATTCGATGTCCGACCCGGCGAAGTACCGCTCCAAGGACGAGGTCCAGCGCATGCGCGAGGAGCACGATCCGATCGAGCAGGTCAGGGGACGCCTGACCCGCGAGCACAAGGTCGGCGAGGACGAGCTCAAGGCGATCGACGCCAAGGTGCGCGAGATCGTCAACGACGCGGCCGAGTTCGCGACCCATGATCCCGAGCCGGACGTGTCCGAGCTGTTCACCGACATCCTGCTGGAGACGGCATAGGGGGCGAGTGGCGAATGGCGAATGGATCGTCCGTCGCTGCTCGCCATTCGCCACTCGCCATTCGCCCCTTCTCATCATCCTGACCCATTCCGTTAGGTGCGTTCATGCCGATCGAGATTCTCATGCCTGCGCTTTCGCCGACGATGGAGCAGGGCAAGCTCGCCAAATGGCTGAAAGCCGAGGGCGACAGGGTCAAGGCCGGCGACATCATCGCCGAGATCGAGACCGACAAGGCGACGATGGAGGTCGAGGCCATCGATGAGGGCATCCTTGCAAAAATCCTGATCGCGGAGGGCGCCGAGAATGTCGCGGTCAACACGCCGATCGGCGTGATCACAGCCGAGGGCGAGGATGCGAGCGCAGCCGGCAAGCCGGCGGCAAAGCCCGCCGAGCCGCCTCCGGCCGTCGCGGGCGAAGGTCCGAAAGAGGCGGCTGCGCCCAAGGCCGAGTCGGCCGTCGCCAACCCGCCAGCGACGCCGAAGAGCTACGACGCCTCGTCGGAGTTCCCGGCCGGCGCGGAGATCGTCACCATGACGGTGCGCGAAGCGCTGCGCGACGCCATGGCCGAGGAGATGCGCCGCGACGGCGACGTCTTCGTGATGGGCGAGGAGGTCGCCGAGTACCAGGGCGCCTACAAGGTCACGCAGGGGCTGCTTCAGGAATTCGGACCCAAGCGCGTCATCGACACGCCGATCACCGAGCACGGCTTCGCCGGAATCGGGGTGGGCGCGGCGCTGACGGGGCTGAAGCCCATCGTCGAGTTCATGACATTCAACTTCGCCATGCAGGCGATCGACCAGATCATCAACTCCGCCGCCAAGACGCTCTACATGTCGGGCGGCCAGATGGGGTGCCCGATCGTGTTCCGCGGCCCCAACGGCGCGGCCGCCCGCGTCGGCGCGCAGCACAGCCACGACTACGCCGCCTGGTATTCGAACGTGCCGGGTCTCAAGGTGGTGATGCCCTACAGCGCCTCAGACGCCAAGGGCCTGCTCAAGAGCGCGATCCGCGATCCCAACCCGATCATCTTCCTCGAGAACGAGATCCTCTATGGCCGCTCTTTCGACGTGCCGAAGGGCGACGACATTCTGGTGCCGATCGGCAAGGCCAAGGTGGTGAGGCCCGGCACGGACGTCACCATCGTCTCCTTCGGCATCGGCATGACCTATGCGCTCGCCGCCGCCGAGGCGCTGGCCAAGGAGGGCATAGAGGCCGAAGTGATCGATCTGCGCACGATCCGCCCGATGGATATCGAAACGGTTATCGCGTCCATCCAGAAGACCCATCGCTGCGTCGCCGTCGAGGAGGGCTTCCCGCAGTCGGGCGTCACGGCCGAGATCGGCATGAAGATCATGGAGGCGGCGTTCGACTGGCTCGACGCGCCGGTCGCCCGCGTCACCGGCAAGGACGTGCCGATGCCCTATGCGGCGAATCTGGAGAAGCTCGCGCTGCCGAATGTCGGCGAGGTCGTCGCGGCGGCGAAGGCCGTGTGCTACAGGGCCTGATGCGATGGCTCTGACCCTCGGGGCCATGGTTGCTTCGGTGGGGCTCGCGACGCTCGGCGGGGCGGCCGCGTTCGCCTATGTTCGTCCCTCGGTCAGGTTCGCGCCGCGCCCGGTCATGGCGCAGACGGCGGTCATCGCGCGGCTCTACCTGCACCGCGTCGATCTGCTGTCTTACGTTCTTGCGGCCGGCGGGGTGCTTGGTTTGATTCCCGAAGCGGTGCAGACCTTTGCGCCGGAGTTGATGTTCGGCGCTTCCCTCGCCGGCTCGGGTCTCGAGCATCTCGATTACGTCGCCTTCGTTCTCGTCTCCGTCAGCTTCGGCATGGGCCTCGCCCGCCGCGCTTTGCTCATCGGCCTTGAAAAAGCGAGCCTCACATCATGTCCGTGAACATCCTGATGCCCGCGCTGTCTCCCACCATGGAGAAGGGCAATCTCGCCAAATGGCTGAAGAAGGAAGGCGACGCGATCAAATCCGGCGACATCATCGCCGAGATCGAGACCGACAAGGCGACGATGGAGGTCGAGGCCGTCGACGAGGGTATCCTGGCCAAGATTCTGGTGCCGGACGGCACGGCCGATGTCGCGGTCAACGAGATCATCGGCGTGATCGCGGCCGAGGGCGAGGATGTGAAGGCTGCGAGCGCTCCGGCCAAGGCCGAGGCTCCAAAGGCGGAGGCCGCACCCAAGGCGGACGCGTCGGCCAAGCTTGTCGATGCTCCAAAGCCTGCCGATGCCCCCAAGACTCCGGAGCCGGCCGAAGCTGCGCCGGTCAAAGCCGATGGGAACCGCCCCTTCGCCTCGCCGCTGGCGCGGCGGCTGGCGAAGGAAGCCGGGCTCGACCTCGCGAAGATCCAGGGCTCCGGCCCGCATGGCCGGATCGTCGAGAAGGATATCGAGGCCGCCAAGGCCGGTGGCGGCGCGAAGGCCGCGCCCTCTGCCGCTCCCGTCGCCGCAGCGCCGGCGCCGAGGCCCGCGGCCGCGCCGCTGGCCGCCGGCGCTTCCGACGACGCGGTGCGCAAGCTCTTCACGCCGGGCTCCTACGAGGAGATCCCGCATGACGGCATGCGCAAGACGATCGCGCGCCGGCTGACCGAGTCCAAGCAGACCGTTCCGCACTTCTACCTGACGGTGGATTGCGAGCTCGACGCGCTGCTCAGGCTGCGCGCCGAACTCAACGACGCCGCCCCGCAGAAGGACGGCAAGCCGGCCTACAAGCTCTCGGTCAACGACATGGTGGTGAAGGCGCTGGCGCTGGCGCTGCGCGCCGTGCCCGACGCCAATGTCAGCTTCACCGAAACCGCGATGCTGAAGCACAGGCATGCTGATGTCGGCGTCGCCGTCGCCATCCCCAACGGGCTGATCACGCCGATCATCCGGCAGGCCTGCCACAAGAGCCTCAGCGTCATCTCCAACGAGATGAAGGACTTCGCGGCGCGCGCCAAGGCCCGCAAACTGAAGCCCGAAGAGTATCAGGGCGGCTCCTCGGCTGTCTCCAATCTCGGTATGTTCGGCACCAGGGATTTCACCGCCATCATCAACCCGCCGCATGCGACGATCATCGCGGTTGGCGCGGGCGAAGCGCGCGCCGTGGTCAAGGGCGGCGCCGTCGTGGCGGCGACGGTGATGAGCGTGACGCTCTCGGCCGATCACCGCGCCGTCGACGGCGCGCTCGGAGCCGAACTGATGCAGGCCTTCAAGGGTTACATCGAGAAGCCGCTGGCGATGCTGGTGTGAGGCGCGCGAAGGCAGTTCCCGGCCGAGGAGCCGCGACGATGTCAGCCGAGCCCGCGCGTTGGAGCAGCAGCAGCCGGCTCGCCATGATCTCGGTGGTGATCGCGCTGATGTCGCTCGCCGCTTCCGTGTTGCAGAACATCAACTACGCCCGCAGCATCGACAGCGTTCAGCGCAACGTGCTGCGGGCCGAGAGCTTGCGGACCTGCAAGGAACTGATCGACATCTTCTTCCGCTTCCGGCTCAAGGCCGAGATGGCGAACCAGACCGGGGCAGCCAATATGGCCGGAGCCGAGATCAAGGCGCTGGCCTATCAGTTCGGGGCGTTGGGGACCTTCATGGCGAACTTCCGGGAGGATACGCTGCGCTCGCGTTACGCTGCGCTGGCCTGGCATCTCAACCGGATCGCCGACGAGGCGGCGGGCTTGCCCAAGCCCGAATTCGATAAGCTTTTCGAAGAGGCCGACACGCAGTTCACGGCGATCAACACTGATTGCGTCAGGGCCGCGCAGGGCCGGTTGCTCTGAGCGGATGAGGAACAGGAAGACGCCCATGGCTGACTACGACATCATCATCATCGGCTCCGGCCCCGGCGGCTATGTCGCCGCCATCCGTGCGGCGCAGCTCGGCTTCAGGACCGCGATCGTCGAGCGCGAGCATCTCGCCGGCATCTGCTCGAACTGGGGCTGCATCCCGACCAAGGCGCTGCTGCGCTCGGCCGAGATCCTGCATTACGGCCAGCACGCCAAGGACTATGGCCTCGTGCTGGAAGGTGCGTTCAAGGCCGATCTCGACGCGGTGGTGAAGCGCTCGCGCGGCATCGCGGCGCGGATGAACAACGGCGTCCAGTTCCTGATGAAGAAGAACAAGGTCGACGTGATCTGGGGCGAGGCGAAGCTGACCAAGGCCAACACCATCGCGGTCGCGCCGACGAAGAAACCGCCGATGCAGCCGCAGGTGCCGCCGCCGAAAGGCGCAAAGGGCGAGGGGACATACACCGCCGACCATATCATCGTCGCGACGGGGGCCCGGCCGCGCGCCCTGCCGGGCATCGAGCCGGACGGCAAGCTGATCTGGACCTATTTCGAGGCGATGGTGCCGGCCAAGATGCCGAAATCGCTTTTGGTGATGGGCTCGGGCGCGATCGGCATCGAATTCGCCTCGTTCTACCGGACGATGGGCGCCGAGGTCACCGTGGTCGAGGTGATGCCGCAGGTCGTCCCCGTCGAGGACGCCGAGATCGGCGCGTTCGCGCGCAAGGCCTTCGAGAAACAGGGGATGAAGATCTTGACCGGCGCGAAGGTGACCAAGGTCGAGAAGGGCGCGGATTCCGTCACGGCCCATGTCGAGGACGAGAAGGGGGCTAAGCAGACCATCACCGCAGACCTGATGATCTCGGCCGTCGGCGTCGTCGGCAACATCGAGAATCTCGGGCTCGAGGCGCTGGGCGTCAAAACCGATCGCGGCTGCATCGTCATCGACGATTACTGCAAGACGAATGTGAAGGGCGTCTACGCCATCGGCGATGTCGCCGGCCCGCCGATGCTGGCCCACAAGGCCGAGCACGAGGCGGTGATCTGCGTCGAGGCGATCAAGGGCCTGCATCCACACCCGATGGACAAACTCATGATCCCGGGCTGCACCTATTGCCACCCGCAGATCGCCAGCGTCGGCCTGACCGAGGCCAGGGCCAAGGCTGCCGGCCATGAACTCAAGGTCGGCCGTTTCCCCTTCGTCGCCAACGGCAAGGCGGTGGCGCTGGGCGAGGACAACGGCATGGTCAAGACGATCTTCGACGCGAAGTCCGGCAAGCTGCTGGGCGCGCATCTGGTCGGCGCGGAGGTCACCGAACTCATCCAGGGCTTCGTCGTCGCGATGAACCTCGAGACCACAGAGGAAGAGCTGATGCATACGATCTTCCCGCATCCGACGATCTCCGAGACGATGAAGGAGAGCGTGCTGGATGCGTATGGCAAGGTGCTGAACGCGTGACCGTCATTGCGAGCGCAGCGAAGCAACCCAGGGAGACGTGGAGCGTGGCCGCCCCTGGGTTGCTTCGTCGCTGACGCTCCTCGCAATGACGGTGTCGCATCCACATATCCGCGCCATGCCGACCAGAACCCGAAAACCTCGCAACCCCGACCGCATCGTCCCCGACGACAGGGTCGAAATCCTCCCTCCCGGCGGCGGGCTGATGCTCGACTGGCGCAGGCTCGTCCCGACGGTCGCGCTCGGCACGGTGACGGGCTTCGCCGCCAGCCTGATCGTCGGCGGCGGCGGGCTCGTGCGCCATGCCGTGGTCGGCGTGCTCGGCATGCTGGTCGGGCAGGGGCTGGTGCGCCTGACCGGCTGGCGCGTGCGCACCGGCCATGCTTTTCTCGACGAGGCCGCGATGGCGGTGCTCGGCGCGATCCTCGTGGTGCTTCTGGCGCGCTTCATCGCCTTAGCGTGACCAGGCCGCGCAATTGAAGTTGTCGCGCAGCGCAGCATCACGCAGGCCGGGGGATATGGCGACATGGACAGCATCAACGCAGCGCTCGGCACGCCGGGCTACGGCTTCTTCGCAACGATCCTGATCGGCATGCTCGCCGGCTGGATCGCCGAGAAGATCACCTCGTCGGACCATGGCCTCTTCACCAACATGCTGGTCGGCGTCGCCGGCTCCTTCCTCGGCAGCCGGCTGGCAGAACTGCTGGAAATCCCGGTCTACGGCTTCTGGCGGACGCTGGCGGCGGCGATCGCCGGCGCGGTCGTGGTGATCGTGATCTGGAACGCAGCGCGCGGCCGGCGCTGAGG
>JAKFWE010000346.1 GCA_021732895.1 Allobosea sp.
ACTTGCCACGATCGAAGGCGACCCGCCGGACCACGTCGTCCTCGACGGTGAACAGGCTCACCGGAGCGGAAAACACATAGCCGCGGTGCAGCGGCTCGACCGTGAAGCCGCGATTTTCCCCGGCCCAGATCAAGCCGCCCGGCTGAGCCCGAATGCCGGCATAATGATCGACCGGCAGGGAGGCGTAGCCCTCGGGCAGATCGGAAGCCGAAACCGGCGTGACCGGCCGCCGCGACAAGGCCCGGGCCGCCTCGACGACCAGCGCGGCGTCGAAACGCTGCCCCTCGGCGATGACCGACTGCACGAGCGCGGCCCATGTCGACTGCGCCGCCGCCGGAGTCGGCGCCAGCACCGGCGCGGCCGCCATGGCGCTGGCGGCGCCCTTCAGAAAATGCCGACGATCGAGAGGTTTCGACATCTCATCCAACTTGGGCGGGCGTCGCCGTCGCCTGTTTGCGCTTCTAGACATGAACGGGGAAGGAGAAAAGGCCAAATTTCGCATGCTCACGGCTAACGCGTTGTTTAATGGAGCTTTCGGGGCGCGTCGGCGCGCCACTTCAAGGGACGCCCCGAGCGATCGGTCGATGGCGAATCCAGCCGTGATCGGTTATCCAGCGGCACGGTGAGCCCGGGCCGTCACGCACGGTCGATGATTGACGCCGCCGTGACGCGTTTGTTCCGGCGCCGGCGAGGGAAGCAGAGCATCATGACCGAATTGCAGGCGCACAGGAGTTGCCTCGCCATCGTCCTCGCCGCGGGGGAGGGAACGCGCATGAGGTCGCGCCGTCCCAAGGTGCTGCACGAGATCGCGGGGCTTTCGCTGCTCGGCCATGCGCTGAAGGCGGTCTCCGACGCCGGCGCGAATGCGGTGGTCGTCGTCATCGGCCCCGACCGGCCCGATGTCGCGGCGGAGGTCGCGCGCCTGCTGCCTTCCGCCCGCATCGCGGTTCAGTCCGAGCGGCGCGGCACGGCGCATGCCGTTCTGGCGGCGCGCGATGCGCTCGGTGAAGGCCATGACGATGTTCTCGTCGCGTTCGCCGACACCCCGCTGCTGAGACCGCAGACGTTCACCTCGCTTCGCGGCGCGCTCGCGGCCGGCGCGCCGGTCGCCGTGCTGGGCTTCGAGGCGCGGGACCCGACCGGCTATTGCCGCCTGGTGACGCATGACGGGGCTCTGCAGGCGATCGTGGAGCACCGCGACGCCAGCGAGCAGCAGCGCGCGGTCACCCTGTGCAACGCCGGCATGATGGCGCTGGACGGCAGGCACGCGCTGGCGCTCCTCGATGGAATCGGGGCCGACAACGCCCAGAAGGAGTTCTATCTCACCGATGTGGTCGCGGTGGCCCGAAACCGCGGCCTGAACCCGGTCGTGCGCACGGCTGCCGAAAGCGAGGTCCAGGGCGTCAACGACCGGATCCAGCTCGCCGCGGCGGAAGCCGAGTTCCAGCGCCGCGCCCGGCTGACGGCGATGGCCGGCGGCGCCACGCTCAGCGCGCCGGAGACCGTGTTCTTCAGCCATGACACCGTGATCGGCCTCGACGTGCTGATCGAGCCGCATGTCGTGATCGGTCCCGGCGTCACCATCGGCGACGGCGCCGTCATCCACGCCTTCTCGCATCTGGACGGCGCCGAGGTCGGCCCGCAGGCGAGCGTCGGGCCGTATGCGCGGCTCCGGCCGGGCGCGGAGCTCGGAGCGAACGCGCGCATCGGCAATTTCGTCGAGATCAAGGCGGCGCGAATCGGCGCCGGCGCCAAGGTCAACCATCTGAGCTATGTCGGCGACGCGACGGTCGGAGAGGGCGCCAATATCGGAGCAGGCACGATCACCTGCAATTACGACGGTTTCTTCAAATACCGCACCACCATCGGCGCGGGGGCCTTCATCGGCTCCAACTCCTCGCTGGTCGCGCCGGTCGTCATCGGGGAGGGCGCCTATGTCGGCTCCGGTTCGGTGGTCACCCGCGACGTGGCGGCCGACGCGCTGGCGGTCGGACGCGGCCGGCAGATCGAGCGTCAGGGCTGGGCGAAGACCTTCCGCGACGGCTCGATGGCGCGCAAGCAGCGGCAGGACGCCGCGAAAAGCTGAGCGATCCGGCATACAGGGCGTTCACACTCGGCAATCTAGATTGATTGGGATTACGGCGCGGGTCCGGCTATGCGCTGGACCGGTTCAACGGCGCGAGAGGTTTGAAGCATGTGTGGCATCGTCGGGATTCTCGGCAAGGAAGCGGTTACGACGCAAGTTCTCGAGGCGCTGCGCCGGCTCGAATATCGCGGCTATGATTCCGCCGGCGTCGCCACGCTGGAGCGCGGCCAGCTCACGCGCCGACGCGCCGAGGGCAAGCTGCGCAATCTCGAGATCCGCCTGTCCAACGAACCGCTCGATGGGCTGATCGGCATCGGCCACACGCGCTGGGCCACGCACGGCAAGCCCAACGAGACCAACGCCCATCCGCACGCGACGGACAAGCTCGCCGTCGTCCATAACGGCATCATCGAGAATTTCCGTGAGCTGCGCGCCGAGTTGCAAGCCGATGGCTGCAGCTTCGCGACCGAAACCGACACGGAGATCGTCGCCCACCTGGTCACGCGCGAGCTCGACCGGGGCCTCGATCCGGTCGCGGCCGTCGCCGCCAGCCTGCCGCGCCTGCGCGGCGCCTTCGCGCTCGCCTTCCTGTTCCAGGGGCAGGAAGACCTGCTGATCGGGGCGCGCAAGGGCTCGCCTTTGGCCGTCGGCGTCGGCGACGGCGAGATGTATCTCGGCTCCGACGCGCTGGCTCTGGCGCCCTTCACCAGCCTGATCGCCTATCTCGAGGAGGGCGACTGGGTCGTGCTCAACCGCAAGGGCGCCAGCTTCTTCGACCGGAACAACGAGCCGGTCGAGCGCCGGGCGCAGCGCGTCGCGGTCGGCGCCCTGCTGGTGGAGAAGGGCAATCACCGCCACTTCATGGCCAAGGAGATCGAGGAGCAGCCCGAGGTCGTCGGCCATACCCTGACGCAGTATCTCGACATGGCCGCCGGCACGGTCAATCTGCCTTTCGACGGCGCGGTCGATTGGGCCGGCTTGTCGCGGCTTTCGATCTCCGCTTGCGGCACGGCCTATTACGCCGGGCTGACGGCGAAATACTGGTTCGAGAAACTGGCGCGGCTGCCGGTCGAGATCGATGTCGCGTCCGAATTCCGCTACCGCGAGGCGCCGATGCCGCCGAACGGGCTGGCGCTGTTTGTCTCGCAATCCGGCGAGACGGCCGACACGCTGGCCTGCCTGCGCTACGCCAGGCAGGAAGGGCAGACCATCCTGTCCGTCGTCAACGTACCGACCTCGTCGATCGCACGCGAGAGCGACGCGGTCGCGCCGACGCTGGCCGGCCCCGAGATCGGCGTCGCATCGACCAAGGCCTTCACCTGCCAGTTGACGGCGCTGGCCTGCCTGGCGCTCGCGGCCGGCCGGGCGAGGGGCGTGCTGAGCGCGCAGGACGAGGCCCGCCATGTCGAGAGCCTGATCGCGCTGCCTGGCCTGATCGCAAAGGCGCTGGCTCTGGAGCCGGAGATCGAGCGCCTGGCGCGCGAGCTCTCCAAGGCCAAGGACGTGCTCTATCTCGGCCGCGGAACGAGCTTCCCGCTGGCGCTGGAAGGTGCGCTGAAACTCAAGGAAATCAGCTATATCCATGCAGAAGGCTATCCGGCGGGCGAACTCAAGCACGGGCCGATCGCGCTGATCGACGAGGCCATGCCGGTCATCGTCGTCGCGCCGTTCGACGCATTGTTCGAGAAGACCGCCTCCAACATGCAGGAGGTCGCGGCGCGGGGCGGGCGGGTCATCCTGATCACCGACGCCAGGGGCGCTGCCGAATGCGGGATCACGCCCGAGACGACGATCGTGATGCCGGACATGGACCCGCTGTTCTCGGCGATCGTCTATGCCTTGCCGATCCAGATTATCGCCTATCAGACCGCCGTCTTCATGGGCAAGGACGTCGATCAGCCCCGCAATCTCGCGAAATCCGTCACGGTCGAGTGAGGTTTTCGGGTTCAGGCCGGCTGGCGACATAGGTTCCGGCCGCGATCAGCCCGGCGCCGGCCGTCCAGAGCGCGGCCGGCGGCGCATCGCTCCACGCCAGCAGCGCGAAGCTCGCCAGCATCGAGCCGCAGGCGACATATTTCGCCCGGCGCGCGATCGTTCCGCCGTCGCGCCAGCGCCGGACATGCGGCCCGAACCGGGGGTGGTCGAGCAGCCAGATCTCGAACCGCGGCGAGGATTGCGAGAAGCACCACGCCGCCAGGATCAGGAAGACCGTCCCGGGCAGCAGCGGCAGCACCAGTCCTGCGGCGCCGAGCCCGGTGAAGAGCCAGCCCGCAGCGAGCAGGAGCGGGCGGCGCCAGCGTCGCAAACGGGGCCCGTCAGGCATTGCGGCAGTCTCTGGATTCGTCGGAACGCTGGAGAGGTTACAGCATTCACGCCACGCCGCTATAACGACGATGCGATTCGCATAAGACATATTATGGAACTTAAATTGACGTGGAGACTGGAGCCTCACAGGCGATCAGGCGTCCGAATGCAACGCCATGCCATCGAACGCCGCTTCTACGCCTGCCGGCAAGCCCTTGGACAAGTTTGCATAATCGAGGTCGTTGTGGAGATTGGTCAAGATTGCCCGACGCGGCTTCAGCGTCGCGATCGCCTCCAGCGCCTGAGCCCGGTTGAAATGGCTCGGATGCGCCGCCTCGCGCAGGCAGTCGAGGATCAGGATGTCGAGGCCGGACAGAGCGGCCTGCGCCGGCGGCGGAATGCGACTGACGTCGGGCGCATAGCCGATGGCGCCGAACCGGAAGCCGAGCGCGCCGTAGCCTGGCCCATGTTCGAGGTCGAAGGGCAAAGCCTCGATCGGGCCGCCGGGCCCGTCGATCACGGTGGTCGTTCCGGCGCGGAGCGTCGCGAGATCGAGGACCGGCGGATAGAGGCTGCCGGGCGGACTGCGGAAGAGATAGTCGAACCGCGTGGTCAGCGCCGCGCCGGTCACCGCATCGGCGTGCACCGTGATGCGCCTGCGCATATGCAGCACCAGCGAGCGCAGGTCGTCGATGCCATGGAGATGGTCGGCGTGGTCATGGCTGATCAGGACGCCGTCGAGCCGCGTGATGGCTGCTGAAAGCAATTGCTCCCGCAGGTCCGGCGAGGCGTCGACCAGAACCTGAGTCGCCTCTTTCCCGTCGCCGCGCCGCACCAGGATCGAGCAGCGCCGCCGCCGGTTCCTCGGTTCCGCCGGATCGCAGGCGCCCCAGCCGGAGCCGGGGCGCGGCACGCCGCCGGACGATCCACAGCCCAGAATGGTGACGCTCAGGGGCATCGCCCGACGATCCCCTCAGGCCGCTGCGGCGACAGGCGCGGCATGGTCCATCTTCCAGTAGCAGCGCCGTGCATTGGCGCTCGTCAGCGCCGCGACGTCGTCGAACGACACGCCCCTGACCTGCGCCAGAACCTTGGCGGTTTCAGCGACATAGGCAGGTTCGTTGCGCTTCCCCCGGAATGGCGCCGGCGCAAGATAGGGCGCGTCGGTCTCGACCAGCAGCCTGTCGGCCGGGACGTCGCGGGCGATCGCGCGCAGCGCCTCGGAGGTCTTGAAGGTCAGGATGCCCGAAAAGGAGATATAGAAGCCGAGCTCGATTCCGGTTTGCGCCAGCGCCTCTCCGGCCGTGAAGCAATGCAGGATCGCGGAAAAGGCCCCCTTCGCGCTCTCCTCGCGCAGGATCGCGCTCATGTCGTCGTCGGCCTGCCGCGCATGGATGACCAGCGGAAGCTGCGTCGCACGCGCGGCCTCGATATGGACGCGCAGGCCCTGGGCCTGGGCCTCGCGCGGGCTCTTGTCATAATGGTAGTCCAATCCGGCCTCGCCGATGGCGACGCAGCGCGGATGCCGCGACAGCGCGATCAGGTCCGCGGCGGTGACGTCGAGTTCCTCATGCGCGCCGTGGGGATGGGTGCCGACCGTGCACCAGACCGAGGCGAAGCGCTCCGCCAGCGCGGCGTAGCTCGCGAAGCGCGAGACGCGCGTCGAGATCGTCACCATGCGCGTGACGCCGGCCGCTTCGGCCCGCGCGACGTAACCGGCGATGTTCTCGGCGAAATCCGGAAAATCGAGATGGCAATGCGTGTCGATCAGCATCACGCGCCCTGCCCGGCCTGTGCTTCGGGTTCGATGTAGCGCGGAAAGATCGCGCCCGGCGCCGGCAGCGCCGCGCCGCTCTCGAGCCGGCCCGCCGGCCCCAGCGCCGCGAAACCGCGCCGGTCGGGCGCGACGGCGAGCAGGTCGAGCAGCCTGCCGGCCGCCTCCGGGATCACCGGCTGCGTCAGGATCGCGATCTGGCGCAGCGTCTCGATCGTCACGTAGAGCACGGTGTCGCGCCGCTCCGGATCGGTCCTGGTCAGCCGCCAAGGCTCGTTGGCCGCGAAATAGCGGTTCGCCTCGGCAATCGCCGCCCAGATCTCGGCCAGCACCACGTGCAGCGCGAAATCGTCCATCGCCGCGCGCGCCCTCGCCAGCGCGCCGTCGGCCAGAGACAGCATCGCCTCGTCGGCCTCGGTCAGGGCGCCGCATGGCGGGACCGCGCCATCGCAGTTCTTCGCGATCATCGAAAGCGAGCGCTGCGCCAGGTTGCCGAGATCATTGGCGAGATCGGCGTTGATCCGCCCGACGATCGCCTCGTGGCTGTAGTTGCCGTCCTGGCCGAAGGAGACCTCGCGCAGGAAGAAATAGCGCAGTTGATCGACGCCGTAGGTCGCCGCCAGTTCGAACGGATCGACGACGTTGCCGACCGATTTCGACATCTTTTCGCCCCTGGAGAGCAGAAAGCCGTGGCCGAAGACCCGCGTCGGCAGCGGCAGCCCGGCCGACATCAGAAAAGCCGGCCAGTAGACCGCGTGAAAGCGGATGATGTCCTTGCCGATGATGTGGACGTCGGCCGGCCAGTAGCGCCGGCGCGGATCCGTCTCGTCGGGGAAGCCCGCGCCGGTCAGGTAGTTGTTCAGGGCGTCGATCCAGACATACATCACATGTCCGGGCGCGCCGGGCACGGGCAGCCCCCAGTCGAAGGTGGTGCGGCTGATCGAGAGGTCCTGAAGCCCGCCCCTGACGAAGCTGACCACCTCGTTGCGGCGGGTGTCCGGGCCGACGAAGCCGGGATTTGCGGCATAATGCGCCAGAAGCCGGTCCTGATAGGCGGACAGGCGGAAGAAGTAGCTCTCCTCCTCCGTCCATTCGACCGGGCTGCCCTGCGGTCCGATACGCACGCCGGCCGCGTCGAGCCGGGTTTCGTCCTCGGCGTAATAGGCCTCGTCGCGCACCGAATACCAGCCGGCGTAGCGATCGAGATAGATGTCGCCGCTGGCTTCCATCCGCCGCCAGAGTTCGTGGGTCGATCGCAGGTGGTCGGCGTCGGTGGTGCGGATGAAGCGGTCGTAGCTGCAGTTCAGCAGATCGGCCATGTCCCGGAATTTCGGGGCCATGCGATCGACGAGTTCGCGTGAGCTCAGGCCCGCCTTGGCGGCCGCCTGCTGGATCTTCTGGCCGTGCTCGTCCGTGCCGGTCTGGAAATAGACGTCATGGCCGTCGAGCCGCTTGAAGCGGGCGATCGCGTCTGCGGCGACGACCTCGTAGGCGTGGCCGATATGGGGCGCGCCGTTGGGGTAGGATATCGCCGTGGAGACGTAGAATTTCGGGGCCGTGGCCATCGTGGATCCGCAGGGGTTCGCTTCACGCCGCTCGCGACCGGCCCAAGGCTGCCGACAGATCATGAAACAGGGAGATCACGAGCGGCCGGCGGTCGATGTTGTAGGCTTCCACCTCGCGGGCCGCGCGCTCCAGCTTTTCCCATACCTCCGCCAGCGGTGCAAGGCGACGCGCGCCCTCGCCGGCATGGCCATGCAGATACGCCGCGAGCCAGATCTGGACCGTGTCGGCCAAAATCGCGAAATCGCGCTCTCCGGCCTTGCCGGCGACGCTCTCGGCCAGTTCCAGCAGACCGCCTGTGTCGAGCGTCGGCAAGGCGTCCAGCCTTGCCCGCACCGCCTCGACCAGCGCCAGCGTTCTGGGATCGACATAGCTGAGCGCGCGCCGCACCGATCCGTCGGCCAGAGAGGCCGCCCGCGCCAGCGCGCTCTCGTCCAACGCCCTCCCCTCCCGAACCAGCGCCTGGCCCGCCGCCTGTGCGAGCACGGCGCGGTCGAGCGGTTCGAAGGACAACAGCCGGCAGCGCGAACGGATCGTGGGCAGCACGCGGCCCGGCTGGTGGGCGACGATCAGGAACAGGGATTTAGCCGGCGGCTCCTCGAGCAGCTTCAGCAAGGCGTTGGCCGAGGGCCGGTCGATGTCCTCGGCGGAATCGACGATGCAGACGCGCCAGCCGCCTTCGGCCGCGCTCGAACCGAAGCGGTCGAGCACGCGGCGCACGCGGCCGATCTCGATGTTGCTGGTGACGCCAGGCTTGCCGTCCAGCCGCAGATCGCGCCGCAGGATGTGCAGGTCGGGGTGCGATTGCGCCTGGATGCGCCGGGACGCCGGCTCGTCCTCGGCGATCGCGAGGTCGGCCGCCGTCCGCGCGCGCTGCGCCGGGTCCCCGGAGGCCAGCATGAACCGCGCCGCGCGATAGGCGAAACTCGCCTTGCCGACGCCTTCCGGGCCGCCGAGCAGCCAGGCGTGATGCAGACGTCCGGCGCGCAGCGCCGCGAGCAGCGCCTGTTCGCAGCGTCCGTGACCGAGCAGAGTCTGCGTCTCGCGCGGATGCGGCGCGCCGGGCAGCCGGTCCGGCTCTTCGTTCGCGTCGCCCGCCCGCATCAGGCGGCCTCCGGCACGGTCAGGCGTTCGGCGAGCGTCAGCCAGGCCGCCTCGGCCAGCGCCGCAGGGTTGCGCGAGGCATCGAGCACGGCGCAGCGCTCCGGCTCCGCCGCCGCGATGGCGAGGAAACCCTGACGGAGCTTGCGGTGAAAGCCGAGCGTCTCCGCCTCGAAACGATCCTTGCCCTGATCGGGCGAACGCCGCGCCGCGCGGGCGAGCCCTTTCCTTGGATCGAGGTCGAGGATCAGCGTCAGGTCGGGCGCGAGCCCGGCGGTTGCGACGCGCTCGAGCGAGCGCAGCAGGTCCGGCTCCAGCTCTCCCGCGACGCCCTGATAGACCCGCGTCGAATCGGCGAAGCGGTCGCAGATCACCCAATCGCCGCGCGCCAGCGCCGGGGCGATGAGGCGGTCGATATGGTCGATGCGCGCCGCCGAGAACATCAGCGCCTCGGCGAACGGGCCGTGCTCGCGGATCGCCCCGGACAGGACCGCCTCGCGGATCGCCTCGGCCATGGGCGAGCCACCCGGCTCGCGCGTCACCTCGGCGCGGACGCCGGCCTGAGCCAGCCGAAGCGCGAGGGCCTTCGCCAGCGTCGACTTGCCGACCCCCTCCCCGCCCTCCAGCGTGATGAAACGTCCTCGGCTCACCCCGTCGGCTCAGCTCTGGCCCAGCGCCTTGCGCACCCAGCCGGTCGCAGCCTCGAGCAGGGCGTCCAGCGCACGGCTTTGCAGATCGCCCGCAACGACCGTCTCCGCCGCATAGAGCGGCACATCCAGCGTCTTGACCTCGCCCCGCGTCACCAGCAGGCGCGCTACCTGCGCGCCCTCCTGGACCGGCACGCGCAGGGGGCCGGTATAGACGATCCGCGCGCTCAGGCGGTCGCCGCTGCCGCGCGGCAGCAGCACGCTGACGGCGCCTTTCGCCTTGAGGCCGACGCGCCCCTTGGCGCCGCCGAAGACGCTGGCCTCTCCCACGATCTCGCCCGGAGCGAAAATCTGGCGTGGTTCGAACGAGCGGAAGCCCCATTCCAGCAGCTTGCGCGCCTCCAGGCCCCGGTCGCGGCCGGTCTTGAGGCCGTTGACCACGACGATCAGCCGCTGTCCGGCCTGCACCGCCGAGCCGACCAGGCCGAAGCCCGACTCGTCGATATTGCCGGTTTTCAATCCGTCGGCGCCGATTTCCATCGCCAGAAGCGGGTTGCGGTTCTGCTGGCGGATCTTGTTCCAGAGGAATTCGCGCTCGCCGAAGATCCTGTAGAGGTCCGGATAGGTCTTGATGATGTGGTCGGACAGCCGCGCCAGTTCCCGCGCGGTGACCTTCTGCGCCGGATCGCCCATGCCGGTCGAATTGCGGAACACCGAATGCGGCAGTCCGAGCGCGCGCACACGCTGCGTCATCAACTGGGCGAAGCTGGCCTCGTTGCCGGAGATCGCCTCCGCCAGCGCGATCGAGGCGTCGTTGCCCGATTGCACGATGATTCCGCGCAGCAGATCCGACAGTTTCACCCGGCTGTTGAGCTGCGCGAACATGGTCGAGCCGCCCGAGACGCCGCCGCCCTTGCGCCACGCGTTCTCGGAAATGGTGACCTCGCTGTCCAGCGTCAGCCGGCCCTGGGCGATCTCCTCGAACGCGACCAGCGCGGTCGCGATCTTGGCCATGCTGGCCGGCGCCATCAGCTCGTCGGCCGCCTTCTCGTAAAGCACCGCGCCCGTGCCGGAATCGAGCAGCACCGCATAGGGCGCCGACGACTGGAAACCTTGCGCCGAGACGGACAGGGGCGACAGGGTGGCGCCAAGGCACAGCAAGGCGACCCATGCCAGCCGCGCCGGCGCACGCCGTTCTCGACCGATGTCAGGTTTTGATGCGCTCATCGACCATCAAAAGCAGAGCGCATGTCGGCAGGTCAAGCCTGACGTCGCTCAATTCCGGGCCAGTGGCTGGAGGACCTGCGGCGCCAGATCGCGCGCCAGCGGATGGCTGGCCGAGAAGCGCTGGGTCGGCGCGCGCTCGGGCGCGGCGAACAGGCTGGCGACCGAGGAACGGGGCAGGCGCGGCGCAACCTCCCGCGCACGCACGAAGACCGGCGTCGCGGCATTGGCGATCGTGTCGAGATCGAAGGGCCGGCCGGGCGGCAGCGGCGCGCGCTGGACGACGGTGTTGCTGCGGACCGAGACGACCTCGGCGGGTGCGGCGGCGGTCGCGGGCGCCGAGTAGGCGCGCGCGACCGGCGCGAGCGCCGGAACGTCGTCGCGCGGATCGTCGAGATCCGCCGCCGCGGAGCGCTGGGCAGCCACCGGCGTCGCGCTCGCAACAAGCGTGCGCGCGCTCGTCCCCGGGATAGAGGAGGGCTGACCATCGGTGCGCAGCGTCGCCAGCAGC
>JAKFWE010000499.1 GCA_021732895.1 Allobosea sp.
GCCGAGGGTATCGCGGCGATCACCGCCCTGGTCGATCAGCCCTTCGCCGAAGCCGGCGCGGCGCTCGGCGTCTGAGCCCGCAAGCCTGGCGGGACGGGTCAGGGCAGGAACGGCGGCGTCGCGAAGAAGCCGCGCTGGAAAGCCCCGGCATTGGGCGGACAGGCCGTCGCGTCGAACGACAGCGACGCGGCCAGCACGGCCCAGGCGCCGTCGGAGAGCCCGGGCGGCCGCTGCGGCGCAAGCCCCTTCTCGCGGGCGTCGAGCGCGGGTTCCTGATCGAACGGATGACGCCCCGTGATCAGCAGGTAGACAACGCAGCCGAGCGCGTAGACATCGTCCCGCGGATCGCGCGGGGCGCCCTCCAGCATGCCGGGGCTGGCGTAGGGCAGCGTCATGCCGCCGAGCGAGGCCGGATCGAAATCGCCCTCGCGCGTCGCGCTGGCGATGCCGAAATCGAGCAGCTTGACCTCGAGTTTCGGGCTGGCGAAGACATTCGCCGGCTTGAGATCGGCATGGATGACGCCCCGGTCATGAGCATGGGCGAGCCCGGCGCAGAGGCCGCCGATGATGGTTTCGGTCGCGGCCGGCGGCAGACCTCCGCCCTTCTGGTCGGCCAGCAGGCGATCGAGCGGCTGGCCCTCGAGCAGCTCCATGACGATGAAGAGATGTCCGCCGTCGCGCTCGAAATCGTGCACGGTGATGATGTTGGGGTGGGCCAGCTCCTGCGCCTTTCGGGTCTCGGCCTCGAGCGTGCGCAGGGAATCGGGATGGCGCCGGAAGTCGCCCGAGAGCAGCTTGATCGCGACATAGGGCTGGCGATGCATCGCCTCGAGGCGGCGGCGGTCGACCGCGCGATAGACCACGCCCATGCCGCCGCGGCCGATCTCGCTGTCGAGGATGAAACGGTCCTTCAGCATGGCGCCGGCGCCGATCGCCTTGACCTCCTGACGCGGATCGAGCTCGAAGCGCCGCGCCCGGCCGGCTTCGGCGTTGGTCGCGTCGCGGCGAAAGCGCAGGCTCCGGAAATCGGCCAGATTGGCGTCGAGCGCCGCATCGCTGCGCTGCCCGGTTTCGCGACCGCGTCCGCGCATGCCGGTGAAGCCGCCGATCAGCGCGTTGACGACGACCTCGTCGACCTTGTCGCGCATCGTGTCGCCGCGCGGCAGCGCCATGTCCTGCCCCGGCATGGCCGCAACCGGGCGAGCGGGCGGCAGAACCGGCGGCGCGACGCTTTCCGCGGCGGGCGGCATGGCCGACGACAGGACTGGGGACAGGACGGGCGGCGCAGCCACGGGCGCTGCGGGCGGCATTGCCGCGACAGGCCGCAGGGCTTGCGGCACGGTCGGCTGGTCGAGCACGTCATAGGTCGCGGCCGGACCCGCCGCGGGTCCGGCCATGGCGAGTTCGGCGGTCAGATGCGCCTTGAGATCGCCTGGAAGCCGGCCGAGATCGACCCAGTATTGCAGGCGTTCGGCGATCGCGCCATGCGGATCGCCCCCGGCCCGCAGGCTCTTGAGGGCGATCACGAGCTTGTCGAAGGCGAGCCGACCGGCAAAGAACGACTGCAAGCAGCGATCGGTCTCCGCGACGGTATCCATGAGGACCTCTGGTGGCTGCCTCACCCTGATCGACCCATCCCGTTTCAGCAAGGGGGCCGGATGGCGTAGCGCTGCAACTTGTCCACAAGGCTCCGCCGCGAGATTTGCAACAATCTGGCGGCGCGGCTCTGGTTCCAGCCGGTCTCGCGCAGGCGGCTCTCGATGACGATGGTCTCGTAGTGACGCATCGCGGCGCGCAGGCTCGGATCGGCGCTTTCGGCGATGGGCGGCGCCATGATCTCGGGCGATTGCCGCGCCAGTTGCGCCGGCAGATGCCTGAGATCGATCCGCTCTTCGCCATCGACGAGGAGCGCCGCGCGCTCGGCGATGTTCTTCAGTTCGCGGACATTACCCGGATAGCGCCAGCGGCACAGCGCATCGAGCGCCTGTGGCGTCAGGGCGAAGGGCGGGCGTCCCTGGGCGTGGGCGATGCGCGTCAGGAAGAAGTCGATCAGCGCCGGGATGTCGGAGGGGCGTTCGCGCAGCGGCGGGATCAGCACCGGGAAGACGCTGAGCCGGTAATACAGATCCTCGCGGAAGGCGCCCTGCGCGATCTTGGCCGGCAGATCGGCGTTGGTCGCCGCGACGATGCGGACATCGACCTTCTCCGAGCGCGTATCGCCGAGGCGGCGCACGGACCCCTCCTCGAGCAGCCGGAGGATCTTGGCCTGCAGGGCCAGCGGCATGTCGCCGATCTCGTCGAGGAAGAGCGTGCCGCCATTGGCCTCGTGCACCAGCCCCTTCTTGTCGGCGACCGCCCCTGAAAACGCGCCCTTGCGATGGCCGAAAAGCTCGCTTTCGAGCAAGGTCTCGGGCAGCGCCGCGCAGTTTTGCGCGACGAACGGCTTGGCCGCCCGCTTTCCGAAGCGATGGATCGCCTGGGCGAAGACCTCCTTGCCGGTGCCGGTCTCGCCCAGCAGCAGAACCGCGACCGGCGAGGACGCGGCGCGGCGCGCCAGATCCAGCGCCGCCTGGAAGGCCGGGCTCTCGCCGACGACCTGATCGTCGGGCGCGCTCGTCATCACCTTGAGCCGCGAATTCTCCTTGGCGAGATCGGCGTTCCTGTGGCCGAGTTGTCGGATCAGCTCGCGATTTTCCTCGAACAGCCGGGCGTTGGCCATGGCCACGGCGGCATGGGCCGCGAACGACGCGACGACGCGCTCGAAGGCCTTTGGCAAGGCGCCTATCTCGCCATCCGGCGTCAGCCTGATGTTGGTGAGTTGCAGCACCCCCATCGTGACCCCCTCGACGTTCCAGAGCGGAGCGGCGACGAACGAGCGCGTCCGATAGCCGGCGCGAAGGTCCTGCGCGTGGAGCGCGGCGAAATCGAAGCCGGTATAGTCGTAGACGTCGGCGAGATTGACGATCTTGCCCGTGACGGCGCTGAAGACGTTCGCATCCCGCAGGTTATAGGCGTTGCCTCCGGCATGGACGGCGATCTCTTCGGGCAGCGCGGCCGCCTCGGGCGCGAACTCGTTCTGGCCGACGAGCCCGTGAAGGTGCCGGCCGGTGCGGTCGAGCACCAGAATGCGCCCGCCCTCGGCGAGCGCCAGACGCCGCGCCGCGCTGACCACCGCGCCGAGCAACGCCTCGAGGCGTCGTTCGGTCGCCAGCGTCGTGGTCAGCTCGATCAGTTCCTCGGCGACCGAGAGCGGATCCTGCATGGCCTGCGTGGACACGATGCGTCACCGCCGGCCTATTCGGCCGCTTCCGCCACCGGTTCGGGCGCCTGCCCTTCGAAGCTGTAGGAGAAGGCGCCGGCCTCGTCGATATCGACGGCGAGCCTGTCGGGAGCCTGTTCCTCGCCCATGCGGCTGATGATCTCGGTCGCGATCTCGGGCAGCAGCGTGCGATTGACGATATGGTCGATGTTGCGCGCGCCCGTATCGACGTCCGTGCAGCGGGCCGTGATCGCCTCGACGACCGCGTCGCTGTAGCTGAACGCCATCTTCTGGCTTTCGCGCAGGCGCTTGCCGACCTTGTTGAGCTTGAGCCGGACGATCTCCCCGAGCACGTCGGGCATCAGCGGGTAGAACGGCACGATCTGCATGCGCGCCAGCAGGGCCGGCTTGAAATGGCGCGACAGGACCGGGCGGATCGCCTCGGTCAACTCGGCCGTCGTCGGCTTCTCCTCCTGCGTGCCCATCGCGGTGATGATGTCGGTCGCGAGATTCGAGGTCAGGATGATGACGGTGTTCTTGAAGTCGATCACCCGGCCCTCGCCATCGGCGAGCGTGCCCTTGTCGAAGACCTGGTAGAAGATGTTCAGAACCTCCGGATCGGCCTTTTCGCACTCGTCGAGCAGCACCACCGAATAGGGACGCTGGCGCACGGCCTCGGTGAGAAGACCGCCTTCGCCGTAGCCGACATAGCCGGCCGGCGCGCCGACGAGTTTGGAGACGGTGTGCTTCTCCTGGAACTCCGACATGTTGATGGTGACGAGGAAACGCTCGCCGCCGAAGAGCAGGTCGGCGAGCTGGGTCGCGAGTTCGGTCTTGCCGACGCCGGAGGTGCCGACGAAGAGGAACACGCCCATCGGCTGGCCGGGATTGTTGACGCCTGCCTTGGCGGCGCGCATGCCCTCGTCGAGCGCGCCGACCGCGTGGTCCTGCCCCTTGATGCGCTGGCGCAGATTGGCGGCCATGCCGAGAATCGCGGCCGCCTCGTCCTTGACCATGCTGCCGACGGGAATGCCGGTCCAGTCGGAGATGACCTGCCCGACGGCGTCCGCGGTGACCTCGTAATGGATCATGGCCTGCTTGCCGCGGGCGCGCTCCAGTTCGGCGACCGCCTGCTGCAGTTCGCGCTCCGCCGCGCCGCGCGCGCCGGCCGCGTCGGGCGAGGCGCCATCCGCGGCCCCGTCTTCGGCGTCCCCCGCGGCGGCGTCCGTCTCCGCTTTCGCCATGCCCTCGGGACCGATGCCGAGCTCGCGGCGGAGCACGACGATGCGGTCGACCAGCGCCTTCTCGCGCTCCCACTGCGCCATCGCGACGCCCTTGTCCGCCTCGATCTGGACGATCTCGGCGTCGATCTCGGCGATGCGCGGATTGTCCTTGCCGAGCGTGGTGCGGTCGCGCTCCAGCGCGTCGCGTTCGCGCTGCAAGGTCGCGACCCGGCGCTCCTGATCGTCGATCGAGGCCGGCTTTGTCGAAAGCGAGAGCTTGACGCGGGCGCAGGCCGTGTCGAGCACGTCGACCGCCTTGTCGGGCAGTTGCCGGCCGGAAATGTAGCGCGCCGAGAGCTGCGCCGCAGCGGAAACCGCATCGTCGCGGACATAGACGCCGTGGCTCTTCTCATAGGCCGCGCGCAGGCCGCGCACGATGGTGATCGCCTCCAGCGGCGAGGGTTCGTCGAGCTTGACGAGCTGGAAGCGCCGCGCCAGCGCCGGATCCTTCTCGAAGTATTTCTTGTATTCCGACCAGGTCGTCGCCGCGACGGTCTTGAGTTCGCCGCGCGCCAAAGCGGGCTTGAGCAGATTGGCCGCGTCGCCGCCGCCGGCGGACGCGCCGGCGCCGACCAGCATGTGCGCCTCGTCGATGAACAGCACGATCGGCTTCGGCGAAGCCTTGACCTCGTCGATGATGCCCTTGAGCCGGTTCTCGAACTCGCCCTTCACGCCGGCGCCGGCCTGCAGCATGCCGAGATCGAGGCTCACGAGCTCGACGTTCTTGAGGAAGTCCGGCACGTCGCCCTCGGCGATCTTGAGCGCCAGCCCCTCGACGACGGCGGTCTTGCCGACGCCGGGATCGCCGACGCAGATCGGGTTGTTCTTGCGACGCCGGCCGAGAATGTCGATCATCTGCCGGATTTCGCGGTCGCGCCCGAAGACCGGGTCGATCTTGCCGGCGCGGGCCTGCTCGGTGAAGTTCACGGTGAACTTGGCGAGCGCGCCATCTGCGGCGAAACCGCCGCCGGCGCCTGGCGTCGCGCCGGCGCCGGGCTGGCCGGCGGCGCCCGCCGGCTCCTCGGCCGAAGAGGCGACGACGTCGCGGAACTTGCTCTTGAGTTCGCTGAGAGGAACCGCGCGCAGTTCCTCGAACCAGTCCGCCATGGCGTAGCGGCTGGAATTGGACAGCAGCGCCGCCAGCACGGCGCCGGAACGGATCTGCTGCTGGCCGAGCTCGACCGAGGCGACGAGCCATGCGTCGGTGAGCAACTCGATCAGGCCGGGCGAGAACACCGGGCGGCCGGCGTTGCCGGTCTTGAGCGCCTCGGTGGCGCGCTGGAGCTTGCGCTTCAACCCCGACATCTCGAGGCCGTGATGGCGCATGATGACGCCGAGATCGCGCTGCTCGTCATCGGCCATCACCAGCAGCACATGCTCGACCGCGACCTCGTAATGGCCGCGCCCGACGCTGAGCCCGGCGGCGGTTTCCAGGGAACGCTTCACATAGGGGTTGAGCCGCCCGAGCAGCTGCTTGAGATCAACCTGAATCATGCGCCATCTCCCCCTCATCATTTCAGCCGGCAAACGGATGACGGACCGCGTTGGGCTGGTCCGTCATCCGTCTGCCGGCCGCTTTGTCAGATCACAGGCGTCGGATGACCCTCGAATGACACGGGCCGCGCCTGCGATCCAGAATGCGTGCGATGGTCCGCCGCCCGGAACCCGGGCGGCGGACCATCCTTGCTCAGGCCGACTGCCAGGAATCGGTGCCCTCGGTCGAGGCCTTGGAGTGCTTCCAGGTCACCTTCTCATAGGTGAACGACCAGTCTTCCATCGGGCGCAGATGATCGTTGGCCTGGGCGACCGTCAGCGGCAGATAGGATTTGCCCTCGCAGAGCTTGGCGTTCTCCCAGGTGTATTCGAAGAACTCTTCCGGCTCGCCGAGACCCGAGGTGTCGGGACGGAAGAACTTGCAGACGACCTTCTTGAGCCTCTCGCCGGTGGCCAGCGCCTGCCAGAGCAGCGGCGAGGACCGGTCGAACACCTTGGTGAACGTCACCGGCTGGTGGATGCGGGCGCCGGTCGTCGTGCCCGACTTCGGATCGCGCGGGTTGATGACGCCGCTGGTCAGGGCCAGGATGGTGATCTCGTCGCCATGCTTGTCGTATTTCGCGCCGGCGCCGGCGCTCTTGATCGTGCTGGCCTCTTTCGAGATGTCGCCCTGCTTTTCGCCTTCGATGGTCATGTATGCGTCGAGTGCCATGATGTCGCTCCCTTGAATGTCACGGTCCGGCTCCAGCCGGCGATCCTTTCACCGCAAGGCCCATACCAAACGCCGAAATACTCCCAACGCACTGATAATTATAACTCATTCTGGAATCGCGCCGCTTTCCCACTGCGCATCTTCCTGCACGCGCCACACGGACTGCGCAAAGATCTGCGCAGTATGTCGAAGCGCCGCGCGGCGCGATATCGAAAACTGCGAAGGCCGGCCTCATCGCGCCAAACGCCCCACGCTCTCCAGCCTGCAGTCGCAGGACAGGATCGCGCGCGTGGCCAGATCGACGATGACCTCGGATGCCACGCGGAAACCGGCGTCGTCGACCGAAACCTGGCCGGAGACCCGCATGCTGGCGCAGGCGCGCGCGCCGAACCGGGCCTGCTCGCCCGGCGCGATCACCAGCGTCATGCGGATCGTGCGGCCGTCCGGCAGTTGCGCCTCGCGCCAGCCGCCTGGCGTCTGCGCGATCGGAACGCCGACCGGCTGGATCGGGAACACCTGGCTGCGGATCGCCTCGATCACCACCTCGCTCAGCGGGTCGCTCGCCTGCGCCGGAGCCTGCCAGATCGTGGTCATCACGAAATCCGCTTCGCAAGAGGCCGAATTTGCCGGTCGAGGTCGGGCGGGCCAGTCGCTCCCGCCGATCCGCCCTCACCGATCGCGGCCGGGACAGGAGAGCTTCCGGGACTTCGCCGTCAAGCGTTGCCGGATGGACCGTCATTCATCTCGAACAATGTGCCCGAGGGCGAACGGAAACGGTTCAGGGTCTGGTTGCGGCTGGCGACGACATTGGGCGTCAGCGGGTTGGGCACGGCGCCGATGATGATCGGGCGGTCGATGTCGCCGTTGACGCAGGCAAGCACCACCTCCGTGCCTTTGAGCAGCGGAAAATGCATCCCGGTGTCGGCGGGGCCGGCATAGGGCTCGGCCTTTCGGACATACTCGCTCGCCCGGCCGTCGGCGCTCTCGCCCTCGTCATAGCGCAGCCGCACCTTGTAGCGGCCATGCTCGTCGACCTCGGCGCGCGAACCGTCCGACTCGCCATCGACGAAGGCGTTGAACAGGCCGGCCGCCAGCGGCTTGGGCGTGATGCGCGCGGGCCGGAAGGCGACCGAAAACGGAATGGCCTCGAAGCTGTTGGCGTATGGCTTGCCCGCCCCGTCCTCGACCGTGCCGAAACCGGACGGCGCCGGCGTGACCACGCCGTGCTCGACCGCGACGACCAGATAGCGATCGTCGAGGGTCGGATGGCCGGAGAGATCGAAGAACATGCCGGGGCGCAATTGCGGCGCGTTGCTGACGCCCCGGAAAACCGTGCTGCGGCAGGCGATCTCCTCGGCCCTGACCTTGGCGAGATAGTCGCCTTCCTCGGGCTCGAGGAAATACTGCGCGTATTCGATCACGGTTCCGGTCTTGCCGGCGGCGACGTCCGAGGTCGAGCGCAGCACCAGGGCCGGCTTGTCGGGATTGTATTCGCGCAGCACCACGCTCTTGGAGACCGGCTTCGCCGAGAAGCCGAAGGAGGTGACGGCCGCCTGCCGGCTGACGAGCAGCCCGTGGCCGTTGCGATAAGGCAACTGAGCTTCCTCTGACTGTGAGAAAGCGACGTTGGAATCGCCGAAGACCACGGTCTCGGCCGTCGCGCCCTGCCTGAAGAAATAGAAGATTCCGTTGGCCTCGCACCAGCGCGACAGGAAAGCCAGATCGGTCTCGTTGTACTGCACGATGAAATCGCGCTCACGATAGGAGGCGGTCAGGTTGACCTCGGAGTCCAGCGTCAGCGGGCCGTGATTGCCCGCCAGCGTGCCGTCCATCTCGCGCGAGATGATGTCGCGCACCGAAACCTTGCTGTCCGTGCCGTAAACCTGGTTCTGCCGGCTGAGATCGAGCAGCTTCAGTCTCGGCGCGATCTCGACCTGATAGACGTAGCCCTGATCGCCGAGCGGGTCGCCGGCGCTGAAATCGACCGCCACGCCGTTGACGACCAGTTCGCCGGCTTCGCTCCTGACCACCGCGGTGACGCCCTCGCCGACGACATCGCCGGGCGCGATCGCAGCCTGCGAGCGGAATGCGACCTTGTGCAGGTAAGGCTGCGAGAGCGCTTCGCGACCATGCAGCGACTCGACGTGAAGACCGGACGAAATGGCGCCGGAAGCCAGCGTCAACGTGATCGTCAGGTCATGGGTGGCGGCGGAATCAGCCATGGCGGCGCTGCCTCTCAAAGGGAGTCGAAATGGCGCGGTGAAGCCGCAGACTTCCCTAACGCGCTGCGCGACGCAAGGGAACCACAAACAATGAACAGCGGTAGACAGCTCGATTGACGACTTTACGACGCCGCCGGCGGCGACGGACCGGCGGCGGCCGATTTCCCCTCGCCCGGCTCGACCGGCATGGCAGGGGCGCGGCGCGGTCCGCGGCCGAGCGCTCGCCAATACTCGGACAGGCCCGGCCTGAGGAGACGCCTCGAGAAGCCTGCGACGGTGGCGAGCCGTTCGGCGCGCGCCAGAGCCAGCCCGTCGCGCAGGACGACCCAGCGCGCCGCCGCCAGCGCCTTCGGGCGCAGTGCGAACAGCCCGTCCTTCAAGGCCTGCTCGGCCGTCCGCCCGCCGAACGGGTGGGCCCCCGACAGGATGAGGTAGGCGATCACGGCGAAGGAAAACACGTCGTCGCGCTCGTCCGGCAACTCTCCGGCGAGCATCTCGAGCGAGGCGTATGCCGGCGTCACCGCACGCATCCGGTCCACATACAGCGAGGTCGCATCGTCGTCAGGGTCGTGGTCGCGCCGGGCGGTGCCCTGGGCGGTGCCGAAATCGATCAGCTTGACGTGCCCCTCGCGCGTGACGAAGACGTTGCCAGGTTTGACGTCGCCATGGATCATGCCCTGGGCATGCGCGGCGGCGAGCCCGTCGCCGACGCCGCGAATGATCCGCATCGCCAGCGCCGGTTCGAGCGCCCGGCCCTCCCGCTCCTCCATGATCCTCGCCAGCGTCTTGCCGCGCAGCAGTTCCATGACGAGGAAATGCAGCGAGCCGTCCTCATCCGAATCATAGACCCGAACGATGTTGGGATGCTGCAGCTCGAGCAGCCTGCGACCCTCGCGGTGCAGCAATTCGATCGCGTCCTGGCGATGGCCGTCGTCGACGTCGATGACCTTCAACGCGATGTCGGTGTCCGCCGCGCGGGCGCGGACGCGCACGAGGTCGATGGCGCGATAGACGGTGCTCATGCCGCCGCGACCGACGACCTCGATGATCTTGAAGCGGTCGCGCACCTTCGCTCCGAGCGGCAGCGGCAGCGGCCGCTCGGCGGGCCTTGGCGTGATCCGTCCCCGACTGCGCTTCATGATCCGTTCCGTGGCGTCGCCGACGGGCCCCGACGCGGCGGCGCTCCGCCGGTCCTCGCCGTCAGACGCCGACCACCGTGCGAGGAGGATACGCGATCCCGACGCGGCATCAACGGCAGCGCGCGACGATGACGGTGATGTCGTCGCGCCCGCCCGCCACGATCGCGCGGGCGATCAGGCGTTCGGCCAGCCCGGCCAGCGGCTGGTCCATGAAGCCGGCGATCTCGGCGTCGCTGACGACCTTTATGAGTCCGTCGCTGCAGACCAGCAGCGTATCGCCCGAGGCGACGGGTGCGACGACCCGGTCGATCTCGACATCGGCCGTCGAGCCGACGGCCCGCGTGAGGACGTTGCGGTTGCCCTCATCGGCCTCACCGTCCTCGGCCAGCGAATGGTCCCGCGTCAGCCGCGCGAGACGTCCGCCGCTGAGATGGTAGATGCGCGAATCGCCGACCCACAGACAGACCGCCAGCCCCTCGCCGACCAGCAGCGCCGCCACCGTCGAGCCGATGATGTCGCGGGCCGGCAGCAGGTCGGCCTTGGCCCGCAGCGCGCCGTTGACAGCCTCGATCGCCTCCTCGGCGAGGGCGACCCGCACGGTCAGTTCCGCGCCTGGCTCGACCACGGTGCGGAGGATCTCGATGATCGAGCGGCTCGCCAGCCCGCCATCGGTGTGGCCGCCCATGCCGTCGGCGACGGCGAAGAGGCCGGCTTCCGGCCATGCCGAATAGGCGTCCTCGTTCTGGTCGTGATTGGGGCCCTGCCGCGTCGCCGCCGAAGCCTCCCAGATCATCGCCGGCGCTCCCGGGCCGGTCATGGCGCGTCCTCCGGCGTGGCCGTCCAGCCGTGGCGAGACCAGTCGCCATCGAAGAAGGCCGCGAAGGCGCGCGGCGCCGGCAGGCCGACGCAATCGATCACCGCCGGCGCGTGGCTCTGCCAGCGGTCATGCCACCAGAGGCTCGCGACGGACGAAGCCCCCCGGCCGGGCCCGCGGTCGGCCAGCGGCGCGTCATGGGCCTCGGGCGCGAACCGGGCGTGCGCCGGCTCTCCCTCCTGCCC
>JAKFWE010000075.1 GCA_021732895.1 Allobosea sp.
GGCACGCGGGGCGACGCCGAACTTGCCGTCCCCGGTCAGCATCACCGCGCGCCCCCCCAGCCCGGTCGCATCCGGCAGCAGGCGCAGCAGCGGATAGGGCGTCATCTCGACCGTGCCGGTCAGCGCCACCTCGTCGCCATAGCCGCCATCGCCCGGGTCGCCGACGAGGGCGCCCAGCGCCAGCGCCAGCGCGCCCGCGAGCGCGATCACGACGAGGGCGGCGAGGGCGGCGAAACGCAGCGTCGCCGGTCACGGCCTCGGCAGGTAGCCGACATAGAACTCGGCCTCGCCGGCCGGCTTCCCCGGGCCGGCGCTCATGGCGAACCCTCCCCGATCGTCACCGGCTCGACATAGGTGCCGGGCGGATTGGCGCGCGGATCGAGCCAGATCGACCCGCCTTCGAGCTTGAGCCTGTAGGTCGCGAGCTTCTCGGTGAAGGGCGCCGGCGCGCAGCCATCCTCCGGGCGATACTGGAAGCCGTGCCACGGGCAGGTCACGCAGCCGTCGATGATCCGCCCCTCGCCGAGCGGCCCGTTCTGGTGGGCGCAGGCGTTGGCGAGGGCCGAGAGCCGGCCGCCATGGCGGAAGATCGCGACGCGCTCGTCGCCAGGCAGGGCGACGATCCGGCCGCGCCCCTCGCGCAGGCTCGCGACCGGCCCGGCCGCGACCCATGGCGCGTCGGGTCCGGCCGGCGGCGCTGCGAGATCGGCGCCGCGCTCGCGCCAGCCGGCCACGAGGTGCAGGCCGCCGACCACGAGGACGCTGGTCGTGACGACGATCGCGAGCGCGGGATTGCCGCCTGCCTGCAACGGCCCGAGCGCGACATGCAGCACGATCGCGCCATAGGCGCCGTAGACGCCCATGTGCAGAGCCTTCCACAGCGGCGGGCCGAGAAAGTTCAGCCAGAAATCATGGCTCGTCGCTGCCAGCACCAGCAGGACGGCGAAGGCGAACAGCCCGAACAGCTCGAACGGAAAGCCCGAGAGCCGGCCGAAGCTGGTGTTGCTCGAGAGCAGCGCCACCCACGGATCCACCGGGCTGAAGGCGAAATACCAGCCCAGCACATAGCTCAGATGCGCGCCGGCGACCGCGCAGGTCAGCACGCCGAAATGCCGGCGATTGTAGAGCAGCGGCAGAAAGCGCGGATCGAGCCGCGCCAGCGGGCCGATGCACAGGATGAAGGAGAGCATCAGGAAGGCGCAGGAGCCGAAGGCGCGCATCCGCAGGATGGCGTCGTCGAGCGGCTGCGCGACGCTCTGGAAAGCCGGCGCGACCCGCAGGAAGACGAGGATGTAGACGCCGACCGCGCAGAGCAGCACGCCGTCATAGACGAGCTTGCTCGGGTTCCAGCCGACCGGAGCGTAGCGCACGCTCATGGCCGCGCCTCCGCCGGCGAAAGCCGCGCCGCCGCAGGCGCCTCGCCCCGGCGCGCGAGCAGCGCCGCCCCGACGAGGGCGAGCGGCAGCAGCACGGCGAGCACCGTCCAGATGCGGGCATGGGCGGCGCGGTGGCGGCTCATCATGGCTGGTTCAGGCCCCGCCCGCCCTGGCGCGCTCGAGCGCGCGCCAGCGCAGCAGCACCAGCGGCCAGAGCAGCACGATCCCCGGAGCGAGCAGGATGCGAAAGGCGTAGGCCCCGCGCGCGCCCGGATCGACCCGGTCGATGCCGACGATCAGAAAGACGGCGCAGACCATGAGGCCGACGACGCCGTAGCCCTGCGCCAGCCGGACGACCAGTTCCGCAACAACCATTCCGACGCCCCCGCGCGCTGTGTCGAAAACCGATATGACCGTATCGACCCGACGCCGTCCATCTGCCAATCCCCGGCGATCACGGGCATCACACGAAATGGCGACGGGCATGCGACGCCGCGCGTCAGCCAAGCAGGATGCCGGCCATCTTCGCCGTCAGCAGGCCGCGGTCGGCCACGCCCAGCGCTCCGACCCTGCGCGGCGCGAGATCGGCTGCCAGAGTGAACAGCTTCCATCGCACGCGTGAGGGATGCCGCAGCCCGGTAGGTTCCAGCTCGAGGATCACATGGTCGCTGTCCCAGTGGCTGCCGGCCCCCGTCGTGACCATGGCCGCGATGATGTGGCCGTGCGCCTGGTTGAAAGCCGCGCTCGACAGTACGACCACGGGGCGCGGCTTGCTGTTGGCGACGTCGGTGAAGGGGAAGAGCGCGACCGCGACATCCCAGCGCTCGAAATCGACGCCGTCAGAGGTCGTCATAGGCTTCCGCATCTTCCTTGCTGGTCCACTCCGTCAGAAGCCCGGAGACCGCAGCAAGATAGGGATCGACCGGCGGCGTATCGTCGAGCTCAATCTCAACCGCCTCTCCGCGCCGCTCGCGATAAAGCGCGTTCCAGTAATCCTTGAAAGCCTCGTCGGGACGAATGCCTGGGGTGGGTCTGCCATCCCCCCCGTCACGCATTTTGCGGAACAGCACAGGCTTGCCGTCAATCCGCAGGGAAATGGGAGCATTCGGCTTCAACTCAGCAATTCTGCTGACAATGCGGTCGCTTCCGATGTGCTTGAGCCAGATCGTATGGTCGGCGATGACCATCTGCGTCATGACATCCTCCCAGTTTGTCTAGCGGGGGTATATAGCCCACCCCCAATCAGATTGCAATGGGCTATAGGCCCACCCCCCATCACATCACCACCGTGATCGTCTCCGCCGCCCGCGTCAGCCCGGTGTAGAGCCATCGCGCCCGGTGCTCGCGAAAGGCGTAGGCCTCGTCGAACAGCACGATATCGTCCCATTGCGAGCCCTGCGACTTGTGCACCGTCAGGGCGTAGCCGAAGGTGAATTCGTCGGTGTGGCGGCGCAGCTCCCAGGGGACTTCCTCCTCGGTCCCGTCGAAAAAGTTCGGCAGCACCGAGACCTTGACCGGCTTGCCGCCGGTATCGTCCTCCGGCGTCACGCGCATGGTGACGAGGCCCTTCTTCGAGGCCTTGAGCTCCTGCACGATCCACGCGCCGCCGTTGAGCAGGCCCTTGCTCTTGTCGTTGCGCAGGCAGACCAGCTTCTCGCCGACGACGGGCACGGGTTCGGTGCGGCCCATCAGGTGGCGGATGCGGGCGTTGTAGGCGCGCCGCGTCCTGTTGGTGCCGACCAGCACCTGATCGGCCCCGAGCACCATCTCGGGCGTCACGGCGTCGCGGCGGATGACGCTGCTCAACCCATAGTCGCCGACGGCGAGCCGCCCGCCCTCGCGCACGATCATCGACATCCGCACGATCGGGTTGTCGGCCGCCTGCCGGTGCACCTCGGTCAGCATCACGTCGGGTTCGTGATCGGTGAAGAAGCCGCCGCCCTTGACCGGCGGCAACTGCGCCGGATCGCCGAGCACCAGCACCGGCGTGCCGAAAGAAAGCAGGTCCTTGCCCAGATCCTCGTCTACCATCGAGCATTCGTCGATGATGATCAGGCTGGCCTTGGCGGCGAGGCTTTCGCGGTTGAGCACGAAGGTCGGGCTTTCCTCCTCGACGCCGCGCGAGCGGTAGATCAGCGAATGGATCGTCTGCGCGCCGGCGCAGCCCTTGTGGCGCAACACCAGCGCGGCCTTGCCGGTGAAGGCGGCGAAGACGACGTCGCCGTCCACTCCTTCGGCGATATGGCGCGCCAGCGTGGTCTTGCCGGTGCCGGCATAGCCGAACAGCCGGAAGAGCTGCGGCGTCCCGGACTGGAGCCAGCGCGCCACGGCCGACAGCGCGGCGTCCTGCTGCGGCGACCAGTTCATCGCGTGGCGATCGGAGCGAAGATCATCGCCGATGGGGGCCAGAGTCGCGCCGCGAAGGCAAGCTGCGCGAAGCGTCGCTCACGCCGCGCGCAGACGGCGGGCGAATTCAGTGGCCTCACCCTGCAGGGCGGCGATGCGCTCGTCGAGTTCGCGCGCGCCGCTCGCGCCCAGATCCGCCTGGTCGACGGCCTGAGCGTTGGCGGCCGCGATCTCCGACATCGCCAGATCGGCGGCGCCGGTGACGCTGGCAATGCGCGCCACCGTATCACCGAGCGAGCCGAGGACCCGCGAATGCGAGGACACCATCGTCGAAATCTCGGTGCTGGTCTGCTCGACCGCACTGACGCTGGCTGCGATCGCCGTCACGGTGTCGGATGCATGCGCGAGCGCGGCGTTGACCATCCCGATGCGTGCGACGATCTGGGCGGTGGCGGCCGCGGTCTGGCCGGCCAGCGACTTGACTTCGCTGGCGACCACGGCGAACCCGCGTCCATGCGCGCCGGCGCGCGCCGCCTCGATCGTGGCGTTGAGCGCGAGTAGATTGGTCTGCCGCGCGATGGCCTCGATGATCTCGACGACGTCCCGGATCCGCGCGGCGTTGTCCGTCAGCCGCGAGACCACGCCGGATGCGCCCTCCGCTTCCTGGGCCGCCGTCGTCGCCATCTGCGAGACACGCCCCAGTTCCGTGCCGATCTGGCTGATGACATGCTCGAGTTGCAGGGCCGCTTCCGTCACGCGTCGCGATTCCTGCTCCGCTCCGCCGACCGCGGACGCGGCGGCGCCGGCGCTCGCCGAGACCTGCTGCACCCGGACGGCCGAATCCTGCATCGCCACACGCAGGATCTCGCTGGCCTTGGCGATGCCGGACAGGAGCACGCCGATCCGGTTCTCGAACGCATCGGCGATCGCGCCGAGTTCCTGCGTGCGTTGGCCGGCATGAAAGCGGGCGCGATCGGCTTCGGCCTCGCGCGTCTCCAGGGTGGCGCGCACCTCGCTCAGCGTCTGCACCGCACGCGCCAGTTCGCCGATCTCGTCGCGCCGGCGGATATGAGGCACGCTGATGACCTGGGTCGAGGAGGACGCGACCGCGATGGCGGCCATCAGGTCGCGCAGCGGCCGGGTCAGGTAGCGCCGCAGCAGGTAGATCGCGAGCAGCACTCCGGCCAACGGCACGCCGATGGCGATGGCGAAGACCCGGCGCCTGATCTCCTGCTGGAGCAGCGCGGCGCGAGTGGAGCTGTCGCGCGCCCGGGCGTTGAAATCATCGGCCAGCCCCGTGGTGACGGCGACGATCCGGCGGACGTTCTGGCGGGCGGCGTCCGCGTCGGCCTCGACGACCGCCGCCTTGGGCGAAACCTCGCGCCCCATGGTGACGATGTCGCGCTGGAAGGCGATGAAGGTCCTGATGTTGGGATCGAGGGTCGGATTCTCCGCGACGAACGCTTTCGGCAGCGCCGAGAACAGGCTCGCCCGGACCGAATCGACCAGATCGATCGCCGCGTCGAGATCGTCGAGACCGGCGCGGATTTCGCGGTCGCTGGCGCCGTCCTCGAACCGCGACAGCAGCGAGGCATGGGCGACGCGGCTCGACAGCAGCACCGCGCGATTCGCCAGCGCCATGCTGGCGAAGGCCTGACGTTCGGAGTCGCGGGCCGCGTCCAGCCCGTTGATGGCGCCGAAGACGCCGATTCCCGAAACAAGGCCCAGAAGCGCCAGCAGCATGGTGATCTTCGCCGTCAGACCCACTGGATTCATCGCTTCACGGCCCCGCCACTGATCCGTCCGATATCGCAACTGCGAACGAACGCAGGGTTAACGCGGAGAGGAAAAACTCGAAGATTTAATATGTTAGCCAGACCAACGATGCAGCGGCCTCGGCCGCTTGCCGCGCCGCGTCACGCCATCAGGCTGTCGAGTCCGCGCCGGAGGCCGGCCTGCTCCGACACCCGCCGCGCCGCCAGCAGCGTGCCGCCGACATAAGGCGCAGCCGAGGTTCCGGCGTCGTGGCGGATCACCAGCCGCTCGTCGGGCAGGCCGAACACCGCCTCGCAGGACAGGACGAAGCCGGGCATCCGCAGCGAATGCACCTGCACGGGATGGGGTGCGCCGATCGCGCCGCCACGCGTCTCACGCACGCCCCCGAGCTCGGCGACGGGTTTGGAGGTGGCGGCCATCCGCTCGGCGCCGAGCGTCTCGGCGAGTTCGCGACCGGTGCCCGAGGGCGTGTCGGGCTTGGCCGCGGAGGCGTAGTCGATGATCTCGACATCGGGGACGTATTTCACCGCCTCGCGGGCGAAACGCCGCAGCAAGGTCGCGGTGATCGAGAAATTGCCCGCCGCCACCACGCCGGTTCCGGCCGCCTTCGCCGCCGCGTCGATCTCGGCATAGTCCTCAGCCGTCATGCCCGACGCGCCGACGACGACATGGCGGCCGCCCGAGATAGCAGCCATCACATGGCCCTTCACGCTGTCGGGCTTGGTGTAGTCGATCACGACGTCCGACGGCGCGAGCAGCGCCTCGGCCATGGTGGCGAAGACCGGCAGGCCGTTGGCGGGCAGCCCCGCCGCCTCGCCGAGGTCGCGCCCGGCCGCCTTGCGCGAGACGCCGGCGACGAGTGCGAGATCGGGCGCGGCCGTGATGGCGGCGACGAGCGCCTTGCCGACCCAGCCGGTGCAGCCGGCGAGCGTGATGCGGATCATGGGGTGCTCCTGCGACGATCACGATTGCGAGGCCCCGTCCGCCGGCGCGAGCGCGCCGGGGATTGGCCGGTCCTTCACCAGGCGATCGGCTCGCCGCCGTAGTTCCGGAAACTGTTGGTCTGCGCCATGCCGGAGGCGTCGATCGTCGCGATCAGCCCGGCGGCGCTCTCCTGCGGGGAGATGTCGGCCCCGCCGCCGCCCATGTCGGTGCGCACCCAGCCGGGATGGAACAGCAGCGAGGCGATCTTGCGCTCGCGCACCGCGTTGCCGAACACCACCATCGTCATGTTCACCGCCGCCTTCGAGGAGCGATAGGCGAGCGATCCGGAGGGGTTGGCCCCGATGGAGCCCATGCGGCTGGAAATCGTCGCGATCTTGCGGCCGCGCCCGGCCTCGACATTCGGCAGAAAGGCCTGCGCCACCCGCAGCGGCGCATAGACGTTGACCTCGAAAACCTCGCGCCACATCGAAAAATCCATTCGGAGCGAACTCTCGTCGCCGCGCGCGCCGAGCACGCCGGCGTTGTTCAGCAGCACGTCGAGCGGCCGGTCGCCGAGCGCCGCCTTCGCCGCCGCGACGCTGTCGTCCGAGGTGACGTCGAGCTCCAGCGTCGCCAGCGCGACGGGATGCCCGGCCGCGAGTTCGCCCAGCGCCCCGCCATGGGGATTGCGCGCGGCGGCCACGACATGGTCGCCGCGCTCCAGCAGCGCGGTCACGATGGCGAGCCCGATGCCGCGACTGGCGCCGGTGATCATCCAGGTCTGGGGCATCAGGCGTCTCCGTTGACAGCCGTGGACAATAAGGTCCGGCGACGCCGCCTGCCAGAGACGCGCGCGACGGAGCGGCCGTCCGCCGGCGGCATGGCCATGGCGACCGGCTCGGCCTAGGTTCGCGGCGGGGCCGAGTGTTCCGGAGCGCGCGATGACCGAACGACAGATCCGCTTCAACGACGGCGCGGCCTATGAAGAGATGATGGGCAAGTGGAGCCGGCTCGCCGGCGACGTCTTTCTCGACTGGCTGAACCCGGCCCCGACCCTGCGCTGGCTCGACATCGGCTGCGGCAACGGCGCGTTCACGCAGCTGCTGTTCGACCGCTGCGCGCCGGCCGCGCTTTGCGGCGTCGATCCCTCAGAGGGTCAGCTCGCCTTCGCCCGCACCCGCCCGGTGGCGAGGCTCGCCGATTTCCGGCTCGGCGACGCGCAGGCGCTACCCGTGCCGGACGCCGGCTTCGACGCCGCCGTCATGGCCCTGGTGATCTTCTTCGTGCCCGAACCGGCGAGGGGCGTCGCCGAGATGCTGCGCGCCGTTCGCCCAGGTGGGCTGATCGCCGCCTACGCCTGGGACATTCCCGGCGGCGGCTTTCCGCTGGAGCCGTTCCAGGACGAGATGCGCGCCTTCGGGATAGAGCCGCTGCGGCCGCCGAGCGCCGACGTCTCGCGCATCGAAGCGCTCGGCGAGCTCTGGACCGAGGCCGGGCTGCGCGCGGTCGAAACCCGTGAGATCACGGTCGAACGCGCTTTCCCCGATTTCGAGGAGTTCTGGCGCGTCGGCCTGCTCGCATCGGTGCTGTCGTCGTCCATCGACGCGATGGCGGCAGCCGACGTCGCGCGGCTGAAGGAACGGGTGCGGGCGCGGCTCGCCCCCGCCGGGCGCGGCGGCGTGTCCTATCGGGCGAAAGCCAATGCGGTGAAAGGCTTCGCGCCCGACTGAGGCAGTCAGCTCCTCGTCTTGCCATACCCTCCCGCGGTCGGCGTGATCACCGTCACCGCCTCGCCGGCCTTGAGCAGGGTCTGGTCGCAGGCGGCGAGTTCCTCGACCGCGCCCGAGAGCCGGCGCACCGTCGTCCTGCCGAGTTGTCCCGGCTCGCCGCCCTTCATGCCGAAGGGGCGGACCTTGCGGTGCGAGGCGAGGATGGCGCAGTCCATCTCCTTGCGGAAGCGGATGGTCCGGCTCGTGCCGTCGCCGGCGTTCCATTCGCCGCGCCCGCCCGAGCCGGCGCGGATGTGGAAATCCTCCAGCACGACGGGAAAGCGCGTCTCCAGGATTTCCGGATCGGTCAGCCGGGAATTGGTCATGTGGACATGCACGCCGGACGTGCCGTGGAAGCCCGGCCCCGCCGGCGAGCCGGAGCAGATCGTCTCGTAATACTGATACTCGTCGTTGCCGAAGGTCAGGTTGTTCATCGTGCCCTGCGACGACGACATCGCCTGAAGTGCGCCGAACAGCGCGTTGGTCACCGCCTGCGAGACCTCGACATTGCCGGCGACAACGGCTGCGGGGTAGCGCGGGCTCAGCATCGAACCGTCGGGGATGATGATCCTGATCGGCCGCAGGCAGCCGGCGTTCATCGGGATCATGTCGTCGACCATGACGCGGAAGACGTAGAGCACGGCGGCGCGCGTCACCGGCGCCGGCGCGTTGAAATTGTCCGGCCGCTGCGGCGAGGTGCCGGTGAAATCGACCGTCGCCTCGCGCCTGTCGCGATCGATCGTGATCTTGACCTTGATCGCGCAGCCCTGATCCATCGGATAGGTGAACTCGGCGTCGTGCAGCTTGCTCAGCAGCCGCGCCACGCTCTCGGCCGCATTGTCCTGGACATGGCCCATATAGGCCTGCACCACCTCGAGCCCGAAGGATGAGATCATCTTGCGCAGTTCGGCGACGCCCTTCTCGTTGGCGGCGATCTGCGCCTTGAGATCATTGACGTTCTGGACGACGTTGCGGACGGGATAACGCGCGCCTGTCAGCAGCTTGACGAGGTCGCCCTCGCAGAAACGGCCCCGATCGACGATCTTGAAATTGTCGATGTAGACGCCCTCTTCCTCGATGTTCGTCGCGAGCGGCGACATCGAACCCGGCGCCGTGCCGCCGACATCGGCGTGGTGGCCCCGGCTCGCCACCCAGAACAGGATGTCCCTGTCCTCGTTGTCGAAGACGGGGGTGCACACGGTGATGTCGGGCAGATGCGTGCCGCCGTTGTAGGGCGCGTTCAGACAGTAGACGTCGCCGGGACTGATCACCGGGTTGTTGGCGATCACGGTCTCGACCGACTTGTCCATCGAGCCGAGATGCACCGGCATGTGCGGCGCGTTGGCGACGAGCGATGCGCTCGGGTCGAACACCGCGCAGGAGAAGTCGAGCCGTTCCTTGATGTTGACCGAATATGCGGTGTTCTGCAGCGTCACGCCCATCTGCTCGGCGATCGACATGAACAGGTTGTTGAAGATCTCCAGCATCACCGGATCGGCCTTCGTGCCGATCGCGGCGTTCTGCACCAGCGCCTCGACGCGGCTGAGCACGAGATGGTCCTTTCCCGTGAGCTTCGCGGCCCAGCCCTGCTCGACCACGACGGTCTGGTTCGCCTCGATGATGATCGCCGGCCCCGCGACCTGCTGGCCAGGCGCCATCGCCGCGCGCCGCACCACGGCGGCCTCGCGCCACTGCCCCTTCGAAAACAGCCGGGTGCGTTCGGCGATGGCGGGTTCGCCGCCGCTCTCGGGCGCCGAGGCCTCCTCGAAGGTCGCGCCGCCGCCGATCGCCTCGACCTCGACCGCCTCGACGACCAGCGCCTTGGTCTCGTCCATGAAGCCGAAGCGGGCCTTGTGGGCGCTCTGGAAGGCGCCCTGCATCTGCGCCCGCGCACCCGCCGGAACCGCGATGGCGGTGTCCGTGCCGGCATAGCGGACATGGGCGCGCGTCAGCACCGTGATCTCGCTGTCGGGCACGCCCTGACCGGTCAGTTCGCCGCGCGTCTCGGCGATCAGCGCCGCCGCCGCCTGCTCGATCGCGGCCTTCGCCTCGCTGTCGAGCGGAACGTCGAGCGCCGCCGTGCGCGTCGCGCGGATCTCGGCCAGCCCCATGCCATAGGCCGAGAGCAGGCCGGAGAACGGGTGCAGCAGCACGGTCTTGATGCCGAGCGCGTCGGCCACGAGGCAGGCGTGCTGCCCGCCGGCGCCGCCGAAGGAGTTCAGCGCGTAGCGCGTGATGTCGTAGCCGCGCTGCACCGAGATCTTCTTGATCGCCTCGGCCATGTTGGCCACCGCGATCTGGATGAAGCCGTCGGCGACCTGCTCAGGCGAGCGTCCGTCGCCGACCTCGGCTGCGAGCGCCGCGAACTTCTCCCGCACGGTCTCGACATCGAGCGGCTGGTCGCGCGTCTCGCCGAAGATCGGCGGAAAGTAGGCCGGGATCAGCTTGCCGACCATGACGTTGGCGTCGGTCACCGCGAGCGGCCCGCCACGGCGATAGGCGGCAGGCCCTGGATTGGCCCCCGCCGAATCCGGACCGACCCGGAAGCGCGCACCGTCGTAGTGCAAAATGGACCCGCCGCCTGCGGCGACGGTATGGATCAGCATCATCGGCGCGCGCATGCGCACGCCGGCGACCTCGGTCTCGAAGGCGCGCTCGTATTCTCCGTCGAAATGGGCGACGTCGGTCGAGGTGCCGCCCATGTCGAAGCCGATCACCTTGTCGAAGCCGGCCGAACGGCCGGTCTCGGCCAGACCGACGACGCCGCCGGCGGGTCCCGACAGGATCGCGTCCTTGCCCTGGAACAGCTCGGCGGCGGTGAGGCCACCCGAGGACATCATGAACATCAGGCGGATGGGCGGGACGGTTGCGACATCCTCGCCATCAGCCCTCCCCCCGCTTGCGGTGGGGAGGGTTGGGT
>JAKFWE010000203.1 GCA_021732895.1 Allobosea sp.
GCCTGGCGCTTACCTCGCCGGATTCGGAGATGTCGAGGGCGACGTCGACGCGCCCGAGTTCGGCCGGATCGAGCCGGATGTCGAAGCGCTTGCTGCCGGCGAGCGCGCGCAGCCCGATCTCGAGCGGCACGACATGCAGCGGCGTCGGCGTTCCGCCCTGAGCGCCGGGCTGGCCGGCGGCGTGCGGATCCGCCGCCGCGGCGGGATCGAGCCCGGTCGGGAGGGTGATCGCGTCGGCGCGCGGGCGCGGCTGCGCCAGCGCCGACAGATCGGGCGCGGGGCCTGGCGACGTCCCGGTCTCGACCGGCCGGGCGTCGGCGGGGTTGGCGGCGATGGCGGGTTTAGCGGCGAGCTCGGCCGCGCCCTCGCCTTGCGCCAGGGCGGCGGCGGCCTGCCCCCCGGTCGAAGACGGTTCCGTCGCCGGTCCCGCCTCCGACGCGCCCGATCCAGCGCCGGGCGCCGCTGCGGCGGGGCTCGTGTCGGCGAGGCCGGCGGCGAGAAGGTTCGCGCCGGCGAGGTTCGCGACGGCCGTCGGCGCTGCGGCAGGTCCGACGCCGGGGGCGGCGTTCGCCGTGCGTCCGGCTTCGGCTGCCGTCGCCGGCGAGACCGGCCCCGGCGCCTGCGGCGGCGCGGCGAAAACATCCACAAGCGCGGCGGGATCGAGGCCCGACGGTTCGGGCGCCGCCGTCGCCACCTCCGGCCCTGCCGCCTCCGTCGAAACGGCCTGGACGTCGAGCGCATCCGGGCCGGGCTTCCCGTCCGCGCCCGCGAGCGCGCCGTCCGCCGTGGCGGCCTGATTGCCGGAAGCGAGGCCGTCGACATCGATCTGCGCCGCGAAGGCCAGGTTCAGCAGGCTCGCGCCGTCGGAGCCTGTCTGCTCGGCAGGCGCCGCGGCGCCGGCTGCGGCCTGCCCGTCCGACGGGGATGGCTCCTTCGCCGGCTGCGCGGTCTCGACCGGCTCCCCGCCGGGCCGCACCTCGCTTCGTCCGGGGGCGCCGGCGGACGCTTCGCGAGCGACGGCTGGCCGCTCGGCGGGCCTGTCTTCCTTTGTCCGGGTTTCGGTCGTTCTGGCTTCGGCGGTCCTGGCGTCGGTGGCTCTGGCGTCGGCGCCCGGCTCTTCGGGAAGGCTGAAACTCCCGGCTTCGCGGCGCGACGGCGGCTCCACGCCGCGACGCGGCGCAGCCGCCGCGGCGGCGTTGGAAGCGTTCGGGAGTGCAAAAATCGACATCGGGCAATTCCAGGCAACGACGGGACAACGCCTCCGGCCCTGACAGCAAATCCCGAGCCACGAGAAAAATCGTTTTCCGGCAAGAGCTTGGCACAAATTTGACGCCGTCCTCCCGGCAAGAAGCGCCGTTCCGCCGGAGCCGGACGGCAGCATTTGCCGGGCGCGCGCTGGCAGGCCGGCGCCAAAGCCGGTATAGAGCCGCACGCGCTCGCGCACCGATCCGACGAAACCCATGGCCACTCCCAATTCGCTCGACATCGCCAAGCCGCCATCCGCCACGCGCGTCGTCGCGGCGATGTCGGGCGGCGTCGATTCTTCCGTCGTCGCGGCCCTGCTCAAGCGCGAGGGCTACGATGTCGTCGGCGTCACGCTGCAGCTCTACGATCATGGCGCGGCGGTGCATCGCGCCGGGGCCTGCTGCGCCGGTCAGGACATCCATGACGCGCGCCGCGTCGCCGAGGCGATCGGCATCCCGCATTACGTGCTCGATTACGAGAGCCGCTTCCGCGACGCGGTGATCGAGCGTTTCGCCGAGAGCTATCTCGCCGGCGAGACGCCGATCCCCTGCGTCGAGTGCAATCGCAGCGTCAAGTTCCGCGATCTGCTCGGCATGGCGCGGGAACTGGGCGCCGATGCGCTGGCGACCGGCCATTATGTCGAAAGCCGCGCTCTCGGCGATGGCAGGCGCGGGCTGTTCCGCGCCGCCGACGCCGCCCGCGACCAGAGCTATTTCCTCTATGCGACGACGCAGGCGCAGCTCGATCTGCTGCGCTTTCCGCTCGGCGGGCTCGACAAGGCGACGACGCGCGCGCTCGCCGCCGAACTCGGCCTCGCCATCGCCGACAAGCCCGACAGCCAGGACATCTGCTTCGTGCCCGAGGGCCGCTATGCCGAGGTGATCGAGCGGCTGAAGCCGGGCGCGGCCCGGCCCGGCGAGATCGTCCATCTCGACGGGCGCGTGCTCGGCCGGCACGAGGGCGTGCTGCGCTATACGGTCGGCCAGCGCAAGGGGCTAGGCCTCGCCACGGCCGAGCCGCTCTACGTGCTGCGGCTGGACGCCGACGCCGCCCGCGTCGTCGTCGGCCCGCGCGCGGCGCTGGCCATCCGCACGATCCGCCTGCGCGACCTCAACTGGCTCGGCGACGACGATCTCGCGGCGCTGTCGCCCGAAGGCCTCGACGTCGCCGTGCGCGTGCGCTCGACGCGGCCGCCGCGCGAGGCGCGCCTGCGGCGCGACGCCGACGGCCTGATGGTCGAACTCGCCGGCGCGGAAGAAGGCGTATCGCCCGGTCAGGCCTGCGTGATCTACGCCGATTGCGGCCCCGGCGCGCGCGTGCTCGGCGGCGGGACCATCCTGCGTCCGGCCCCCGCCGGGCAGCGTCTGGAGCCTGCGCTCGCCGCGGCCGAGTCCTGAAGGCCGCGCGATGCCGACAACCTACGACCTCGAAGGCCAGAAGCGCATCTACGCCACCTGGGCGAAATTCTACGACCGGATCTACCAGCGCCTGCTGGCGAGGCCGCAGCGCGAGGCGGTCGCGGCGGCCTGCGCCTGCGGCCCCGACATTCTCGAGATCGGCGTCGGCACCGGGCTGACCCTGCCCTATTTCACGCCGGGCTCGCGCGTGCTCGGCGCCGATCTCTCCCTCGACATGCTCCGGGTGGCGAACCGCAAGGTCGCGACCCTGCGCCTCGGCCATGTCCGGGGGCTGATGGTGATGGACGCCTGCCGGCTCGGATTTGCGGCCGAACGCTTCGACGCCGTCACCGCGCAGTTCGTCATCACGCTGGTGCCCGACCCCGAACAGGCGCTCGCCGAGATGGACCGGGTGCTGAAGCCCGGCGGCGAGATCATCGTCTCCAGCCGCCTCGTCGATGATGGCGGCCTGCTCGCGCCGCTCTGGGCCGGGCTGGCGCCGCTCGCCCGCGCGGTCGGCTGGAGCTCCGATTTCAAGGTCAGCCGGCTGACCGGCTGGGCGGCGGCGACCGGGCGCTACGAGACCGCCCATGTCGGGCGCGGCTATTTCAAGGTGGTGCGGCTGCGCAAGCTCGCCTCGGCGGCGGCGGCAGGACGGCCGTGATGGCCAGCGGCGGCGGCCGGGATTGACGTCGAGGGTTGACGCAGGCGCGGCCCGCCCCCTATATCCCGGCCTCTCGTCGGCGCTCCTCGGACGCCGGTCACGGGGCGGGGTAGCTCAGCTGGTTAGAGCAGCGGAATCATAATCCGCGTGTCGGGGGTTCAAGTCCCTCTCCCGCTACCATCGCCCTCCGACGATTGTCCGCTTGGGGACATTCCGACTTCCGATCAAACTCGTCAGCCGCTGAAGGCGGATCGCGCGTCACCGGCGAAACATGGTGCGGATCGAGCCTTCCATCAGGAAGGCGATGCCGAGCCGCGCTCCGACCATCATCCCGGCGATGGCGAGCGGCCAGGACAGCGCCATCATCGACCCGGCCGAAACGCCCTGGCCGATCGTGCAGCCGCCGGCGAGGATGCCGCCGCCGCCCATCATGACCGCGCCGAGCAGATGCCGGCGCATCTCGTGGTGGTCGTCGAAGGCCTCCCAGCGGAACTCCGCGTCGAACAGGGCCGACGCGAACGAGCCGCAGACGACGCCTGCGATCGTGCCGACGCCGAAATCGAGCAGCCCGGCCGGCGTCGTCAGCACGGCGTAGAGCGCGCGGCCGACCGGCGAAACGAAAGTCAGGCTCTGCGTTCTCGGATTGGCGGCGAACTCGTCGATGGCGACGCCCGTCGCCCACCAGCCCAGCACGACGGCCAGGCCCAGCGTCAGCCCCGCCAGCAGCAGGCGCGGCGAGCGGCGCAGGCGCGGATCGATCAGCACCGCTGCCGTCAGGATGAGGAAGGCCAGGGCGGCCAGCGGCAGCCTGACGTCGCCCAGCCCCAGCCAGCGCAGAACCGAGGGCAGATCGCCCTGCACCGAGCCGGGCACGGAAACCGCGATCCGTTCGAGCACATCGATGCGCAGCGGCGCCAGCATGCCGCGCAGCGTCGCATAGGCGGCCGCGCCGAAGACGATCATCACGATCAGGCTGCGCAGGTCGCCCGCGCCGAGCCGCACGAGCGAGCCGAAGCCGCAGGTTCCGACGAGCGCCATGCCGAACCCGAACAGCAGCGCGCCGAGCAGGATGGCGAACCAGGGAACGGCGCTCGGAACATAGGTCGAGAGACCAGGCCGCAGCAGCCCGCCCCAGACGAGGAGCTGCGTGCCCAGAAGCGCCACCGCCAGCGCCAGCCCGAAAATCCGCAATCGCCGCGTATCGCCGCCGATCCAGACATCCTCGATGGCGCCGAACGAGCACAGCCTGGCGCGCCGCGCGGTGAAGCCGCAGGCGGCGCCGATCGCCGCGCCGATCAGCGTCACGGCGAGGGGGGACAGCGGCTCCATCGCTTAGCGCGATCGCGGCGCGGCGGGAGGGCGCGTCAATCGTTGGCCGACGGCTTGGGCGGTCCGCAGAAGATGTCGTAGATCACCGAGATCATGCGCCGGACATCGTCGTTGGCGAGGCTGTAATAGATCGCCTTGCCGTCGCGGCGGGTGGTCACGAGCTGGTCGAGCCTCAGCCGCGCCAGTTGCTGCGAGACCATGGGCTGGCGCAGCGACAGGATGTTCTCGAGCTCGGTCACGGTGCGCTCGCGCTCGGCCAGCAGGCAAAGCAGCAGCAGCCGGTTCTCATGCGAGAGGGCCTTGAGGAAATCGCTGGCCTTGCGCGCCTTGCGCATCAGGATGTCGAGTTCCGGCGAGAACTCCTCGCCGTCGCGCAGTTCGTTCTCGATGGCCCTGGATACGATCGCGGTCATTGTGTCGTCACCATCGCGGCAGCGCCGCCTGTTCGCTTGTCGAGGAAGGTCGCGCCAGCAAGCATCTTGCCAAGCAGGCCCCAGAAGGCGTCGTCGCCCTGATACCCGGTGATGCGGCCGATCTCGCGCCCGCCATCGAAGAGCACGAATGAGGGGGCTGCGACGACAGGCTCGCGCAGGCCCGGCAGCGACGTTCCGCCGGCGACGACCTCGACCCGCCGCAGCGGCGCGAGCCTGCCCTCCGCGGTTCTGGGGTAGATCGGCCCGACCTCGCGCTCGAAACGCGCGCACCACGGGCAGCCGTCGCGCGTGAACATCACGAGTTCTGCGGCGCTGGCGGCAGCCGGCCAGAGGACGGCTGGCAGGGCCAGGCAAGCAGCGGCGTACATGCCGTGGAGCAGGGATCGGATCGACATCGAGCTAGCATAGTCGTATTCCTATATTTATACCAGACATGCCGTTTGCGGCCGCGATCCTGTCGGAGCGTGTCGCAAGCGCCTTGGGAGACCGAGCCGATGCCGACACGCCGTCATGTTCTCGCAGCCGGTCTGGCCGGCCTGGCGACGCCGGCTCTGGCGCGCGCAACGCCGGGCGAGGACGGGCTCTACCATCTGGACTGGTATCTGGAGAGCTTCCTCGACCTCGCCGAGGACATCGACTCAAGCTCCGCCAAGGGCAAGCGCTTCGCGGTCATGTGGGGCCTGAAGGGCTGCCCGGCCTGCCGGCGCATGCATCAGGTCCACCTCGCCGACCCGGCGATCGAGGGCTACATCAAGGCGAATTTCGAGATCCTGCACCTGAACATCATCGGCGCGCGCATCGCGACCGATCTCGACGGCGCGAGACTCGGCGAAAAGGCGCTCGCCGCGCGCTATGGCGTCGAGGGCACGCCCTCGATCCAGTTCTTTCCCGAAACATCGCGGGGATTGGGCAGTCGGGCCCCCGCCGCACGCGAGGTCGCCCGGCTGCCCGGACTGCCCGAACCGCCGGAATTCCTCGCCATGTTCAGGTATGTGCGCGAGAAGGGCTATGAGCGCGGCTCCTTCGCCGAATGGTCGAAAAAGGCGTGAGGTTTAGCCGAGCCTGAAAACCGGCCGCAGCCTGAGCCCGATCGCGCTGCCGGCGAACGCCGCCGCGACCCAGACCCAGCCCGACAGGCTGCCCGAGGCTAGCGCGGAATAATACGCGCCGATGTTGCAGCCATCCGACAGCCGCGCGCCATAGCCCATCAGAAAGCCGCCGAACGCGGCGCCGATCCAGGCCCGGCCACCGCCGCCGCTGGTGGGCGAAAAGCGCGCGCTCAGGCCCGCCGCCAGCGTCGCGCCCGCGACGATGCCGAAATCCATCACCGAGGTGATGTCGGAGAACACGCTGGCCGAGAGCGGGCCGGGGTCGCCCTGCCAATAGGGCCAGGCCTCCGGCGCAAAGCCGATGGCGGCGGCGATCTTCGAGCCCCAGAGCGTGAAGCCCGCGGTTTCGCCCCAGGGGCGGCCGGCGAGCAGCAGGGTCAGCGCGCTCATCGCGGCGAGGCCGAACGCGCCCCAGACGAGCGGCCAGGGCTGGAAGATCAGAGCGCGCCATGTCGGCCAGGCGGCGGCGGGCGGCGCGGGGATGGCGCGGATGATCGCGGCGAAGATCGCCAGATGCAGAGCGAGAGCCGCGGGCCAGCCGAGCCAGTCCTGCGTCGCGCCACTTTGCCAGGCCGGCAGCCGCCACCAGAAGCCGAGATGGGCCGCGCCGACGACCGAGCCGATGATGAAGAACGCCAGCGTCATCACGAGCCGGGCATTGCCGCCGCCGAGCGCAAACAGCGTGCCCGAGGCGCAGCCGCCGCCGATCTGCATGCCGATGCCGAACAGCACCGCCCCGATGACGAAGGCGACGCCGACCGGCGTGACGAAGCCGCTGAGCGACTGACCGAAGGCGCCGCCCTGCGCCAGCAGCGGAAAGAAGACGAGGCTCGTCAGCGCCAGCGCCATGGCCTGCGCGCGGAAGCCGGAAAAATCGCGCTGTTCCAGCGCCGCGCGAAAGCTGCCGGCGAAGCCGAAGGTGGCCTGGAACAGCACGAACCCCAAGCCCCCGCCGACGAGCGCCAGCAGCGGCGTGCGCCAGCTTGCGCCATGCAGCGCGGCGAGAAGGGCGATGACGGCGAGCGCGACCGCCGCGCAGCCGATGACGACGCCCTGCGGACGCGGCAGGATGCGCGGCGTCCGGTCGAGCGATGGCGTGCCGGCAATGGACATGCGTGAACCTCCCGCATGCCCAATGACCATGGCGGCGTTCGCATTGAAGTCACGAATCGGCGAAGCCGGGCCTGTCGGCGCGAGCGGAGCGCCGTGTCGGGTCGCCGGCTCTATTTGTTCACCGGCGATTCGGGATCGAACAGATAGGCCATGACGTCCTTGATCTGCTGCTCGTCGAGCACCTTGTTCGCGCCGAAGCGCGGCATGTTCGAGCAGGGCACGACGGCCATCGAGTTGTAGATCTTGGTGTAGGCGTCCTTCATCGCCTCCGCGTCGTATTTGCGGTCCCGGCCATAGGCGGCCAGACTCGGGCCGAGCGTGCCGTAGCTCACCTCCTTGGGGTCGAGCTGGTGGCAGGCGAAGCAGTTGCCGCCGGCCGCCGTGCCCGGCGGGTCGGAGAACTGCCCGCCCCGGCCGTTATTGGCGACGGCGTAGCCTTTCTTCCAGTCGCCGAGCAGCTTGCCGTCGGCCGGATAGGTCACCCTGGCCAACTCCCGCTTGATCATCGCCTCCGCTTCGGCGGAGGAGGCGTTGTTGCGCGTGAGGTTGCAGACGGTGAGCGATTCGTCCGGCGCGATGCGCGCCTGCCATTCCGGCGAGGCCTTGCCGAAGGTCGACTTGACGTAAGCCTCGACCGTGGCCTGGCCCGGCTTCTCCTGGGCGAGGGCCGCGCCGCCGATCAGCAGGACGGCGCAGGCGGAGACGAAAGCGGTTCTGGTCATCGATCCGATCCTTTCAGCGCTTGATCGAAGGAACGGCGATCTCGCCGCCGGCCGCCTGCTTCTGCAGGAAGACGGTCAGCGCGGTCAGGCTGTCGGAGGCGTATTCGGGCACGGGCCAGCGCTGCTGACGATAGCAGTCCCAGAGCCGGTGCTGCATGGTGCGAAGCTGGCTCTGCGAGACGCGGTAGGTCGGCCAGGACGCCATCGTCGCCTGCGCGGCCGCGCCCGGCGTCGCGAGATTGGGCAGGCCCTGCAGCCGGATGCGCTTGCCCTCCTCGGCGTGGCAGGTGGCGCAGGAGAAATCCATCACGCCGCCGCGGCGGAAGAACAGCTCCTCGCCGACCGCCGCCATCTCCAGTTCCTTCGCATGCTTCAGCTGCGGCTCGATCTTCATGCCGCTCGACTTGTTGGCGATGAAGGCGGTCAGATCCTCCATGTCCGACGCCCGCCCCGGCCCGGCGAAGCGCCGCGCCACGACGTCCTTGGTGTCGAGGCCCTGAACCTTGTCCATGCACCAGAGCAGGCGTTGCTCGGTGTCCATCACCCTGTCCGAATCGGCGAACCAGCGCGGCAGCCTCGCGAACGCGCCTTCGAGCCTGCCCGGCCCCTCGCCGAGATCGCAGCCCTCCAGCGAGACGTTCTTCGCGCCGCGTTTTTCGGCCCAGAGCGCCTCGCCGCGATCGACGGCCAGGAAGCCCGGATTGGAGAACGGGTCCGACAGCATCTGCCGGTAGCGCTCGATCTCCTTCTCGCTGTCGTCCTGCGCGGGAGATTGCTGCGGCTGCGACTGCGCGGTCAGATGACCGGCGGCAAGCGTCATCGCGGCCGCCAACACAGCCGCGCCAATGGTTGGGAGCTTCATCCCTTGCCCTTTCGTGTCCTCGAGCGGCCGTTTTCGCGACCTTCGTTGCACATCCCTCTCTGTCGGAGGGACTTTACATTCACAGAAAACAATATCACGATAGGTGAGAATGATCGCCAGTCGGCGCCGCCGTCAAGAGCGAACAAGAACATTTAAAAGGAGGATATCCGATGCCGCTCCGCCCCTCCGGGCTCACCCGCCGCAGCACGATCACAGCCGGCGCGATGGCTGCCTTCGCCAGCCTGCTGGGCTCGCGCCTCGCCTTCGCCGACGAGAAGTCCGTGATGGCCGAGATCAGGAAACTCTACGGCGACAAGCCGATCGGCGAGGGCAGGATCAGGCTCGACATCCCCGAGATCGCCGAGAACGGGCTCGTGGTGCCGGTCAATGTCGAGGTCGAGAGCCCGATGACGGAGGCCGACTACGTCAAGGCGCTCCACATCTACGCCGACGGCAACCCCTTGCCCGGCATCGTCAGCTACAGCTTCAGCCCGGCCTGCGGAAAGGCCTCGGCCGCGACGCGCATGCGGCTGGCCCAGACGCAGAACATCGTCTGCGTCGCCGAGATGTCGAACGGCCAACTCCACATGGCCAAGGCCAACGTCAAGGTCACGATCGGCGGTTGCGGCGGCTGAACGGCGGCTTTGGCCGACCCCACGAGAAACGACGATTCAAGGTGAGGATGCTCCGATGACGACCAAGCCAACCCCGCGCGTGCGCGTGCCCGCGAAGGCCGCCGCCGGCGAAATGATCGAAATCAAGACGCTGATCTCGCACGAGATGGAATCGGGCCAGCGCAAGGACGCACAGGGCAAGACGATCCCGCGCAAGATCATCAACAAGTTCAGCGCGAGCTTCAACGGGAAGCCGGTCTTCGCGGCCGACTGGCACCCGGCGATCTCGGCCAACCCCTTCCAGTCCTTCTTCTTCAAGGCGACGGAATCGGGCGAGTTCACCTTCACCTGGAAGGATGATGACGGCTCCGAATACACGGCGAAGAACAAGATCGCGGTGGGTTGAGAAACGAATCGTAATTGCGAGCGTAGCGAAGCAATCCAGCGTCTCGCTCCACGCCGCCTGGATTGCTTCGCTCCGCTCGCAATGACGGCGAAGAGTTGCGCAACAGACAAAAACCTTCACGGCGCGCCATCCCTTTGGCGCGAAGGGTGAACCATGGTCTCACGACGTGAATTCATGCAGGCGACGGCGGCGGCCGCGGCGATCACGACGGCCGCGGGCCTCGGTCCGCTCGGCCGCGTCGCCGCGCAGCAGAGGCTGTCTCAGGCCGACATCCTGCGCTTCGAGCCGCTGGGCACGGTGACGATCCTGCACGTCACCGACATCCATGCGCAGTTGCTGCCGCTGCATTTCCGCGAGCCCTCGGTCAATCTCGGCGTCGGCGCGGCCAGGGGCCAGCCGCCGCATCTGGTCGACGCCGAGTTCCGCGCGCATTTCAACGTCGCCGCCGGCTCTCCCGACGCGTTCGCGCTGACCTCCGACGACTTCGTCTCGCTGGCCAAGACCTACGGCAAGATGGGCGGGATGGACCGCGTCGCGACGCTGGTGAAGGCGGTCCGGGCCGAGCGCGGCGCCGACAAGGTGCTGCTGCTCGACGGCGGCGACACCTGGCAGGGAAGCTGGACCTCGCTCGAGAGCAAGGGTCAGGACATGGTCGATGTCATGTCGGCCCTGAAGACCGACGCGATGACCGCGCATTGGGAGTTCACGCTCGGCGCGGAGCGGGTCAAGGAGATCGCGGACAGCGCCCCCTTCGCCTTCCTCGCGCAGAACATCCGCGACACCGAGTGGAGCGAGCCGGTCTTCGCGCCGCGCAAGATCTTCGAGAGGGGCGGCGTCAAGGTCGCCGTCATCGGGCAGGCCCTGCCGCGCACCGCCGTCGCCAACCCGCGCTGGATGTTCCCGGCCTGGGAGTTCGGCATCCGCGAGGAGGAAATCCAGAAGCAGGCCGACGAGGCGCGCGCCGAGGGCGCGGCCGTCGTGGTGCTGCTCTCCCATAACGGCTTCGACGTCGACAGGAAGCTGGCCTCGCGGGTCAAGGGGCTCGACGTCATCCTGACCGCGCACACCC
>JAKFWE010000523.1 GCA_021732895.1 Allobosea sp.
ATCTCCGGCGGAAAGGGCGGCGCAGACGACAAGATCGCAGCCATGGAGGAAGCCGGCATCCGGGTCTCCCCATCGCCGGCACGCCTCGGAAAGACCCTCGTGGAGCTGCTGAAGGGGTAAGGGGGCGAGTGGCGAATGGCCAATGGCGATAACCTTTGTAATCGCCGGAGCGCTGAACTTTCTATTCGCCACTCGCCATTCGCTACTCGCCCAAGAAGACGAAAGGCAGGACGGACCATGGCTCGCCAGGACATCAACGAGGCTCTCGCCCAGACCGGGTTCCTCTATGGCGGCAACGCGGCCTATATCGAGGATCTCCACGCGCGCTATCAGGCCGATCCGACATCGGTCGACGAGCAGTGGCGGGTCTTCTTCGCCGGCCTGAAGGACGATGGCGGGACAATCCTCCAGAACGCCAAAGGCGCGTCCTGGACGAAGCCCAACTGGCCGATCCACGCCAATGGCGAGCTCGTCTCGGCGCTCGACGGCAACTGGGCCGTCGTCGAGAAGGTCGTCTCCGACAAGCTGAACGGCAAGGCGAAGGCCGCCGGGGCGCCGCTCAGCCCCTCCGACGTGCAGCAGGCGACGCGCGATTCGGTGCGTGCGATCATGTTGATCCGCGCCTACCGGATGCGCGGGCATCTCCATGCCAAGCTCGATCCGCTCGGCATCGAGCAGCGCACCGATTCCGAGGAGCTCTCGCCGGCCGCCTTCGGCTTCGGCGAGGCCGATCTCGACCGCAAGATCTTCATCGACAACGTGCTCGGGCTCGAATTCGCCACCGTCCGCGAGATGACGGCGATCCTGCAGCGGACCTATTGCAACACCATCGGCATCGAGTTCATGCACATCTCCGATCCGGAGCAGAAGGCATGGCTGCAGGAGCGCATCGAGGGACCCGACAAGGAGATCGCCTTCACCCGCGAGGGCAAGAAGGCGATCCTGAACAAGCTCGTCGAGGCCGAAGGCTTCGAAAAGTTCATCGATCTGAAATACACCGGCACCAAGCGCTTCGGCCTTGATGGCGGCGAGTCGCTGATCCCGGCGCTGGAGCAGATCATCAAGCGCGGCGGCGCGCTCGGCGTGCGCGACATCGTCTTCGGCATGGCCCATCGCGGCCGCCTCAACGTGCTGACGCAGGTGCTCGGCAAGCCGCACCGCGCGCTGTTCCACGAGTTCAAGGGCGGCTCGTTCGCTCCCGACGACGTCGAGGGCTCCGGCGACGTCAAGTATCATCTCGGCGCCTCGAGCGACCGCGAGTTCGACGGCAACAACGTCCACATCTCGCTGACCGCCAACCCCTCGCATCTCGAGATCGTCGATCCCGTGGTGCTCGGAAAGGTCCGCGCCAAGCAGGACCAGTTCGGCGACATCGTCGAACGTTCGAAAGTGCTGCCGCTGCTGCTGCACGGCGACGCCGCCTTCGCCGGCCAGGGCGTGGTCGCCGAGTGCCTCGGCCTGTCGGGCCTGAAGGGTCACCGCACCGGCGGGTCGATCCATTTCATCGTCAACAACCAGATCGGATTCACCACCTATCCGCGCTATTCGCGCTCCTCGCCCTATCCGTCGGACGTGGCGAAGATGGTCGAGGCCCCGGTCTTCCACGTCAACGGCGACGACCCGGAGGCGGTGGTCTTCGCCGCCAAGGTCGCGATCGAGTTCCGGCAGAAATTCCACAAGCCGGTGGTGGTCGACATGTTCTGCTATCGCCGCTTCGGCCACAACGAGGGCGACGAGCCCGGCTTCACCCAGCCGCTGATGTACCGCAAGATCCGCGGCCACAAATCGACCCTCGAGATCTACGGCGCCAAGCTGGAAGCGGAGGGCGTGATCCAGCCGGGCGAACTCGACGAGATGCGCGCCGCATGGAAGGCCAAGCTGGAGATCGAGTTCGAGGCGGGGCAGGCCTTCAAGCCCAACAAGGCCGACTGGCTCGACGGCCGCTGGGCCGGCATGAAGGCGATCCGGGCCGACGAGGACGACCCGCGCCGCGGCGCGACCGGCGTGCCGGCCCAGGTGCTGCGGGAGATCACCGAGAAGATCACGGCGGTCCCGGCCGGCTTCAACGTTCACCGCACGATCCAGCGCTTCCTCGACAACCGCCGCAAGGCGGTCGAGACCGGCCGCGGCATCGACTGGGCCACCGCGGAGGCGCTCGCCTTCGGCTCGCTCCTGCTCGACGGCAACCCGGTGCGGCTCTCGGGTCAGGATTGCGAGCGCGGCACCTTCTCGCAGCGCCATTCCGTGCTGATCGACCAGGAGACGGAGGCCCGCCACACCTCGCTCAACCATATCCGGGAGGGTCAGTCGCGCTACGAGGTCATCAACTCGATGCTCTCGGAAGAGGCGGTCCTGGGTTTCGAATACGGCTACACCCTGTCGGAGCCCAACGCCCTGACCTGCTGGGAGGCGCAGTTCGGCGATTTCGCCAACGGCGCGCAGGTGCTGTTCGACCAGTTCATCTCGTCTGGCGAGCGCAAGTGGCTGCGGCTGTCCGGGCTCGTCTGCCTTCTGCCGCACGGCTATGAGGGGCAGGGGCCGGAGCATTCCTCGGCGAGGCTGGAGCGCTTCCTGCAGATGTGCGCCGAGGACAACATGCAGGTCGCCAACTGCTCGACGCCGGCGAGCTATTTCCACATCCTGCGCCGCCAGCTCAAGCGCGACTTCCGCAAGCCGCTGATCCTGATGACGCCGAAATCGCTGCTGCGCCACAAGCGTTGCGTCTCCGACCTCAGCGAACTGGCCGAGGATTCGAGCTTCCACCGCGTGCTGCACGACGACGCCGAGCGCGGCAAGTCCGAGACGAAGCTGGTCAAGGACGGCAAGATCCGCCGCGTCGTGCTCTGCTCCGGCAAGGTCTATTTCGACCTGCTGGAAGAGCGCGAGAAGCGCGGTCTCGACGACGTCTATCTGATGCGCGTGGAGCAGCTCTATCCGTTCCCGCTGAAATCGCTGGCCCAGGAACTGGCGCGGTTCAAGGCCGCCGATGTGGTCTGGTGCCAGGAGGAGCCCAAGAACATGGGCTCCTGGACCTTCGTCGAACCCTATCTCGAATGGGTGCTCGGCCATGCCGGCTCGAAATCCAAGCGCGTCCGCTATGTCGGCCGCCCGGCCTCGGCCGCGACCGCGACCGGGCTGATGTCGAAGCATCTCGCCCAGCTCAACGCCTTCCTCGACGAAGCCTTCGCAGCCTGAACCCGTTCCCGCCGGCAGGGCCGGCCCGAAGCCGACAAGACGAAACAGAGGCCTGACATGGCGACCGAAATCCGCGTTCCCACCCTCGGCGAATCCGTCTCCGAGGCCACGATCGGCAAATGGTTCAAGAAGCCCGGCGACGCCGTGAAGGCAGACGAGCCGCTGGTCGAGCTCGAGACCGACAAGGTGACGCTGGAGGTCAACGCGCCGGCCGCCGGCGTGCTGGGCGAGATCGTCGCCAAGGAGGGCGACACCGTCGGCGTCAGCGCGCTGCTCGGCACGATCGGCGCCGGCGACGGCAAGGCCGCCGCGCACAAGGCCGAGGAGAAGAAGGGCGACGCTGCCGTGGCGCAGGCCGCCGGCAAGGCCGGGGCGGACAGCGTCAAGGAAGCCGAGAAGAAGTCCGGCGAAGTCGCCGGCGACACGCCGATCAGGCCCGCGACGAAGGCCGCCGATTCAGGTCCCGCCGTCGGCCGGCTGGCCGCCGAGAGCGGTGTCGATCCGTCGTCGGTCAGCGCCTCGGGCAAGGATGGCCGCGTCACCAAGGGCGACATGCTGGCGGCCATCGCATCCGGCCCGGCCGTGGTCTCGTCCACGCCTGCCGCGCCAGTGCAGGTGCGCGCGCCGTCGGCCCCCGACGACGCCTCGCGCGAAGAGCGCGTCAAGATGACCAAGCTGCGCCAGACCATCGCGCGCCGCCTCAAGGAGGCGCAGGCGACCGCCGCCATGCTGACCACCTTCAACGAGGTCGACATGTCGGCCGTGATGGCGCTGCGCAACCAGTACAAGGACGTGTTCGAGAAGAAGCACGGCGTGAAGCTCGGCTTCATGGGCTTCTTCGTGAAGGCCTGCGTGCAGGCGCTGAAGGACGTGCCTTCGGTCAACGCCGAGATCGACGGGACCGACATCGTCTACAAGAACTACTACCATGTCGCCGTCGCCGTCGGCACCGACAAGGGCCTCGTCGTGCCGGTGGTGCGCGACGCGGACCAGCTCTCCATCGCCGGCGTCGAGAAGGCGATCGGCGCGCTCGGCAAGAAGGCGCGCGACGGTGCCCTCAAGATCGAGGACATGCAGGGCGGCACCTTCACCATCTCGAATGGCGGCGTCTACGGCTCGCTGATGTCGACGCCGATCCTGAACGCGCCGCAATCGGCCATCCTCGGCATGCACAAGATCCAGGATCGCCCGATGGTCGTCGGCGGCCAGATCGTGGTGCGGCCGATGATGTATCTGGCGGTGTCGTATGATCACCGGATCATCGACGGCAAGGAGGCCGTGACCTTCCTGGTGCGGATCAAGGAGGCGCTGGAGGACCCGGCGCGGCTGGTGCTGGATCTGTGAGCGGCGATTCCTGTCGGCTGCTTTGCCGTCATGCTCGGGCTTGTCCCGAGCATCCACCACTTCACTCCCGCCGCCGAAGACGTGGTTGGTCGGGACAAGCCCGACCATGACGGGCGCTGAGAGGCTTTAGTGATGTCCTACGATCTCGTCGTCATCGGAACCGGCCCCGGCGGCTATGTCTGCGCCATTCGCGCTGCCCAGCTCGGGCTAAAGGTCGCCGTCGTCGAAAAGCGCAAGAGCCATGGCGGCACTTGCCTGAATGTCGGCTGCATTCCGTCCAAGGCGCTGCTGCACGCCTCGGAGATGTTCGAGGAGGCCGGCCACACCTTCCCCAGCCTCGGCGTCACGGTGGGCAAGCCAAAACTCGATCTGAAGCAGATGATGGTCCACAAGCAGGAGACGGTGGACGCCAACGTCAACGGCGTCGCCTTCCTGCTGAAGAAGAACAAGATCGAGCCCTTCCACGGCACGGCGAGCATCCCGGCCGCCGGCAAGGTCGTCGTGACCTCGGACGACGGGAAAACCCAGGAGCTGGAGACGAAGTCGATCGTCATCGCCACAGGCTCTGAATCGACCGCGCTGCCTGGCGTCACGATCGACGAGAAGACGGTGGTGACCTCGACCGGCGCGCTCGAGCTGACCGCCGTGCCGAAGGAGCTTCTGGTGGTCGGCGCGGGCGTGATCGGGCTGGAGATCGGCTCGGTCTGGAGCCGGCTCGGGGCCAAGGTCACGGTCGTCGAATATCTCGACCGCATCCTGCCCGGCATGGACGACGAGATCGCGAGGCAGTTCCAGCGCATCCTGCAAAAGCAGGGCTTCGCGTTCCATTTCGGCTCCAAGGTCACCAAGGTGGAGGCGGGCAAGAAGGGCGGCGCGACCGTCACGGTCGAGCCCGCAGCAGGCGGCGAGGGCAAGACGCTGAGCGCCGACATCGTACTGGTCGCGATCGGCCGGCGTCCCAACACCGAGGGCCTCGGGCTGGAGGCGGCCGGCGTCGCGACCGAGCGCGGCCGCGTCGTCATCGACGATCATTTCGCGACGAACGTCGCCGGCATCTACGCCATCGGCGACGTGGTGCGCGGGCCGATGCTGGCTCACAAGGCCGAGGACGAGGGCGTCGCGGTCGCCGAGATCATCGCCGGCAGACATGGCCATGTGAATTACGACGTCATCCCCGGCATCATCTACACCGCCCCGGAAGTCGCCGCGATCGGCAGGACCGAGGAAGAACTGAAGGCCGCCGGCGTCGCCTACAAGGTCGGCAAGTTCCCCTTCACCGCGAACGGCCGGGCCCGCGCGATCCGGCACACCGACGGCTTCGTCAAGGTGCTCGCGGATGCGACGACCGACCGCGTGCTCGGCTGCCACATCATCGGCCCCCATGCCGGCGACCTGATCGCCGAGGTCGCGGTGCTGATGGAGTTCGGCGGCTCGTCGGAGGACCTCGCCCGCACCTGCCATGCGCACCCGACGCTGGCGGAAGCCGTCAAGGAAGCCGCGATGGCGGTCGATAAGCGCCAGATCCATATGTGAGGCGCCAAGGCTCCCGGCGTCATTCTCGGCTTGTCCCGAGAATCTCAAGACCCGAGCGCGCAGATGTCCAATATGGTCGGGCCAAGCCCGACCATGACGCCAGTTACCCCCGCCGCGCCCGAAACGCCGTCAGCGTGTTCCTGAGCAGGCAGGCGATCGTCATCGGGCCTACCCCGCCGGGCACCGGCGTGATGGCGCCCGCGACGTCCACGACCTCGGCATAATCGACGTCGCCGACCAGCTTGCCGTCCGGCGATCGGTTGATGCCGACATCGATCACCGTCGCGCCCGGCTTGATCCAGTCGCCCTTGACGAAACCCGGCCGTCCCACCGCCGCCACCACGATGTCTGCGCGGCGGATCACGGCGGCCAGATCCTTCGTGCGCGAATGGGCGATCGTCACCGTGCAGTCGGCCTGCAGCAGCAATTGCGCGACCGGCCGGCCGACGAGCTCCGAGCGGCCGATCACCACCGCCTCCAGCCCCGCCAGGCTCGGCAGCGCCTGTCGCAGCAGCAGCATGCAGCCCAGCGGCGTGCAGGGCGCGAGCAGCGTCGCGGCGCTGGCCTTGCCGCTCGCCAGCCTGCCGGCGTTGATCGGGTGCAGGCCGTCCACGTCCTTGGCGGGATCGATAGCGTCGATGATCGCAGCCGTGTCGATATGCTTCGGCAGCGGGAGCTGGACCAGAATGCCGTCCACGGCGTCGTCGGCGTTGAGTTCGGCGAGCTTCGCCAGCAGCGCGGCTTCGCTGGTCTCGGCCGGCAGGCGGTGCGCCACCGAGTTCATTCCGACCTCGGCCGCGAGTTTCTCCTTCGAGGCGACATAGACGCGGCTCGCCGGGTCGTCGCCAACCAGCACGACATGCAGTCCCGGAGCCAGCCCGGTCGCGGCCCTGAGCGTCGCGATCTCGCGCGCGATCTCCGCCCTCAGTTCGGCGGCGGCCGCCTTGCCGTCGATGATGCGCGCCTGCCCGGCCATGGGATCGCCCTCGTGTTTTTCGCGAGCGGCCCTCATGCGCGATCGGCCGGGGCGCGACAAGCACGAATGCGAGGCGCGGACGCCGCGGCGCGTCGCCCGGCCGCTGGCGCGCGTCTTGCGAGCGGCGGCCGCGGCCGGTATCGATCAGGCGGGCGGCAGCGGGAGAGACGATCGGCGTGACGACGGGATTTGCCAAGCCCCCCGCCGGGGACAGCTATCGGCTGACCGGGCTGCGCCTGCCGCTATGCCTCGTCGAGGGCGCATCGCTCGCCGCCGATCGGGACGGGCTCGCGCTCGTCGATCTGTCGGTCGAGGACGGCCGCATCGCCTCGATCCTGCCGGCCGGAACGCCGGCGCCCGATGGCGCGCCCGCGCTCGATCTCGACGGCGGCATCGTCCTGCCCCGGCTCGTCGACTGCCATGTCCATCTCGACAAGGGCCATATCTGGCCGCGCCGGCGCAACCCGGACGGCGCCTTCGCCAGCGCGCTCGCCAGCGTGCTCGCCGACCGCGAGGCGAACTGGTCCGCCGCCGACGTGCGCGCCCGGATGGATTTCGGCCTGCGCTGCGCCTTCGCCCATGGCACGGCGGCGATACGGACCCATATCGATTCGCTGGGCAAGCAGATCGGCGTCACCTGGCCGGTCCTGGCCGAGTTGCGCGCCGAATGGGCCGGGCGCATCGCGTTGCAGGCGACGCCGCTGTTCGGCATCCAGTTCGCGCTCGACGCCGGGCACATGGCGGCGGTTACGGCGGCGGTGAAGGCGCATGGCGACGGACTGTTCGGCTGCGTCACCTACATGATTCCGGAGCTCGACGAGGCGCTCGACATCGTCTTCCGCAGCGCGATCGAGAATGGCTTCGATCTCGACTTTCATGTCGACGAGACCAACGATCCGCAGGCGCTCTCGCTCGAACGCATCGCCGGAGCCGCGATCCGGCATCGCTTCGCCGGGAAGATCCTGTGCGGGCATTGCTGCTCGCTCGCGCTCCAGACCCCGCATGACGAGGCGCGCATCATCGCCAGGGTGAAGGAGGCCGGCATCGCCGTGGTCTCGCTGCCGATGTGCAACATGTATCTCCAGGACCGGCAGGCGGGGCGCACGCCGCGCTGGCGGGGCGTGACGGCGCTGCACGAACTCAAGACGGCCGGCGTGCCGGTGATGATCGCCTCGGACAACACCCGCGATCCGTTCTACGCCTATGGCGATCTCGACCTGATCGAGGTTTTGCGCGAGGGCGTGCGCATCCTCCAGCTCGATCATTCCGGCGGCGACTGGCCCAACGCCGTGGCGCGGACGCCGGCCGCGGCCATGGGCCATCCCGGCAGGGGCGTGCTCGCCGCCGGCGGCCCCGCCGATCTGATCCTGACCCGCGCCCGCGACTGGACCGAGTTTTTCGCAAGGCCGCAGGCCGACCGCACGGTGCTCGTGGCCGGCCGGGCGATCGACCGGACGCTGCCGGATCATCGCGAACTCGATCACCTGATGGGCCCGACGTCATGACCGCCCGCTACGACATCATGGGCCTGAAAGCCCGCCTCGCCGGCATCCGCACCGAGGACAATCCGGCGCTGGTGAAACAGAAGAGCCGTGATTTCTTCTGGTATTCGCCCGTGCTCAAGCGCCAGCTCGACCATGTCGTCGCCGACATCGTCGTCTCGCCGACGAGCGAGGCGCAGGTCCTGGAGACGCTGGCCGCCTGCCACGCGCTCGGCATCCCCGTCACGCCGCGCGGGGCCGGCACCGGCAATTACGGCCAGGCCATGCCGCTCTCAGGCGGCGTGCTGCTCGATCTCTCGGGCTTCGACCAGGTGCTCGACATCCAGCCCGGCCGCTATGTCGCGCAGCCCGGCGCGATCATGGCCCGGATCGACGAGAAGACCCGCGCGCATTCGCGGCAGGAACTCAGGCTCCACCCCTCGACCTACCAGACCGCCTCGATCGGCGGCTTCATCGCCGGCGGTTCCGGCGGCGTCGGCTCGATCAAATGGGGCGGCCTGCGCGACTGGGGCAACATCATCTCGCTCAGGGTCGCGACCATGGAGGCCGAGCCCCGCGTCCTCGAACTGGCCGGCGAGGATCTGCACAAGGTCGCCCATGCCTATGGCGTCAACGGCGTCATCACGCAGGTCGAGATGCCGCTGGCCCCGGCCTATGCGTGGGTCGACGTCATCCTCGGCTTCGGGACCTTGCGCGCCGCGACCGAATTCGCCAACGGGCTGGGCGAGCAGGACGGGCTGGCGCTGAAGAACCTCGCCGTTGTCGCAGCCCCGATCGGCCACGACTACTTCCTGCGCCACCGCAAGTTCCTGCCGCGCGAGAGCCATCTGGTGATCGTGATGGCGGCCGATTTCGCGGTCGAGTCTCTGCTCGCCTATGCGCGCCGCACCGGCGGCTGCGACCTGCTGATGCGCTCGAACAGGCTCTCCCCCGATGAGGCCAGGGGCCTGCCACCCGGCTACGAGCTCGGCTGGAACCACACCACGCTCAGGGCGCTGCGCGTCGATCCGGCCGTCACCTACCTGCAGGCGCTCTATCCGTTCCCGAACCAGGTCGATCTGGTCGAGGCGATCCATGGACGGTTTGGCGACGAGGTGCTGTGCCATCTCGAATTCGTCCGCTTCGACGGCAAGGTCACCTGCTTCGGCCTGCCGCTGGTGCGCTTCACCACTGAGGAACGGCTGGAGGAGATCATGGCGATCCATGAGGAGATGGGCGCGCCGATCTTCAACCCGCATCGCTACACGCTCGAAGAGGGCGGCATGAAGCAGACCGACGCCGCCCAACTCGCTTTCAAGCGTCTGGCCGACCCGCAGGGCCTGCTCAACCCCGGCAAGATGATCGCCTGGGAAGACCCGGACTATGACTACGCCTCAGGGAAGACCTTCCTGTTCCGCAGCCTGTCGGAAGCCGGGGTCGGCTAGGGATGCGCGTCCTTGTCCTCCACGCCCATCCCGATCCGGAAAGCTATGGCGCGGCGCTGCACGAGGCCGCGATAACCGCGCTGCGGTCCGCCGGCCACGATGTCGATGACTGCGACCTCTACGCGGAGGGCTTCGACGCCGTTCTGAGCCGGGCCGAGCGTGTCGGCTACCATGATCTTGCCGGCAACACGCTTCCTGTCGCCGGCTATGTCGAGCGCCTGCGGGCGGCCGAGGCGCTGGTGCTGTGCTTCCCGGTCTGGAATTTCGGCTATCCCGCGATCCTCAAGGGCTACTTCGACCGGGTCTTCCTGCCCGGCGTCTCCTTCAGACTGGTCGACGGCAAGGTCAGACCCAATCTCTGGAACATTCGCCGGCTCGTCGCCGTGACGAGCTATGGCGGCACGCGCTGGCGCGCCCGGCTGATGGGCGACCCGCCGCGCAAGGCGGTCTGCCGGGTTCTTCGCGCGGTCTGCCATCCCGCCGCGCGGCCGCTCTATCTGGCGCATTACGACATGAACCGAGCGACGCCCGTCACCCGCGCCGCTTTTCTGGGAGACGTCGCCCGGAAACTGGAAAAACTCTGAGGGGGCCGGCCGGGCGCGTCATCACGCCGTCATGATGGCGCGCGATTTCAGAGCCGGCGAAGCGTCTCGGCAACAAGTTTCAAGGGCTCGCGGATGACCAAGTCACTCGAAAAAAGCGTCGGCAGGGCGCTGCTCGTGACCGCGCGGCTGCATCGGGCGCGAATGGGCGAGCGCCTGAACGCGCTCGGCCTGTTCCCCGGCCAGGAGCAGGACCTCAAGGCGCTCCAGGCGACGCCGATGACGATGGGCGAGCTGGCGACCCTGCTCAGGGTCAAGCCGCCGACCGTCTCCAAGACCATCGGCCGGCTTTCGCTCCAGGGCCTGGTGACGCGCGAGGG
>JAKFWE010000374.1 GCA_021732895.1 Allobosea sp.
GGCAGTGGATCAGCATGACGGGGCGGGCGGGGCTCCTGACGTCGGCGCAAGGTTCAGTCAAGCCTGCATTGAGGCGATGGCGCCTCGCGCCTATTGGCGCGATTCATGGTTAACGCTTCGTGAAGAACCTGTGGCCATGCTGTCGCCCGGATGGAGCGGCGCTGCGCGCGGCCGGCGTTGCGGTGTAGGATCGCGTCGGGATTCGCAGACGGTTCGTCGCAAGGGCGACGCCAGGAAAGGACCTGGCGTGCAGGAAGGGAGTTGGCTTGGTTCGGTTCGAGAATGTCGGTCTGCGTTACGGCATGGGCCCGGAGGTTCTGAAGGACATCAACTTCAGCATCGCGCCGCGTTCGTTCCAGTATCTGACCGGCCCCTCCGGCGCCGGCAAGACCACCCTGATCCGGCTGGTGCTGATGGCGCTCAAACCGACGCGCGGCCTGGTCAACCTGTTCGGGCAGGACGTATCGCGTCTCGACGCCGCGACGCTGACGGCGTTTCGGCGGCGCATGGGCGTGGTCTTCCAGGATTTCCGACTGCTCGACCATCTCACCGTTTACGAGAACGTTTCGCTGCCGCTGCGCGTGCTCGGCAAGGAGGAGGCGAGCTACCGCGCCGAGGTCGTCGAACTGCTGCGCTGGGTCGGCCTCGGCGAGCGCATGCACGCCGCCCCGCCGGTGCTGTCCGGAGGCGAGAAGCAGCGCGCCGCGATCGCGCGCGCGCTGATCTCGCGGCCGGAGCTGCTGCTCGCCGACGAGCCGACCGGCAATGTCGATCCCGGTCTCGGCAGGCGCCTGCTGCGGCTGTTCATGGAATTGCAGTCGCTGGGAACGGCGGTGGTGATCGCGACGCATGATCTGGCGCTGATGGAGCTCTACGACGCGCCGCGGCTGGTGCTGGTCGAAGGCCGGTTGCATGTCGACGCCTGAGGCGGGCGCCGCCGCGCGCGAGGCCGATGAACCGGCGCTGCCGGCCAATCTGCGCCGCGACATGCCGCTCGTGCCGATCGATTCGGTGGCCGGGCGCGCGCTGGTCGCCGTCATCGCGATCCTGACCTTCCTGGCCGCGCTCAGCGCCGGGGCCGCCGTGCTGGCGGCGCGCGCCTCGGAGCAATGGCGCGGCGCGGTCGCCAATGAAATGACGATCCAGATCCGGCCGGATGCGCGGCGCGACATCGCCGCCGACGTCGAACGCGCCGTGGCGCTGGCCGAAGCCGTGCCCAGCATCGTATCGGCGCGCGCGGTGCCGAAGGCGGAATCCGACAGACTGCTGGAGCCCTGGCTCGGCGCGGGGCTCGATCTCGTCGAACTGCCGGTGCCGCGCCTGATCGTGCTGCGGCTGCGCCCGTCCATCGGCCCCGATCTCGCGGCCTTCAGCGCCGCTCTGCGCGGCGAACTGCCGACGGCCAGCCTCGACGATCACCGGCTCTGGGTGAGGAGACTTTCGACCATGGCCAACACCATCATCCTGGCCGGCGTGGCGGTCGTTCTGCTGGTGCTGGGCGCCGCCGGGCTCGCGGTCGCCTTCGCGACGCGCGGCGCGATGGCCGGCAGCCGCGACAGCGTCGAGGTTCTGCATCTGGTCGGCGCCGACGACGCCTTCATCGCGCATGAGTTCCAGAGCCGCTTCGTGCGGCTGGGCCTGCGGGGCGGCGCCGCCGGCGGTCTGGCGGCGATCCTCGCCATCGCCGGCCTGAGCCTGCTCGCGGCGCGCTGGGGCGCGGGGCCGGAAGCGGAGCAGTTGCAGGCGCTGTTCGGAGCATTCGAGATCGGCTGGACAGGTTATGGCGCGGTGATTCTGGTGGCGGCGGTCGTGGCGGCGATCGCGGGGCTCGTGTCGCGGCTGACGGTGAGGCTTTACCTGAGGGCTCTGACTTGAGCATTGGGGCCGAACCGGGCGCCGACGCGCCGTTGTTATGCCCGATTGCCGCGCTAGCCTGAAGACGACATGGCGATGACGGAAAGCTCCGATCGACGACTGGCGGACGTGGGACGGAATGCGTCGATGCGTCGCCAACGCATGCCGCGCCGGCCGCTGGCGCTGCGCGTCGCCGCCGTGGCTTCGCTGGCGCTGATCGGCGGGCTCGGCGTCGGCTATGCCGGCTTCGCGTCCCGGATCGCCCTGCGTGAGCCGGCCATCGTGCCGCGCACCGATGCGATCGTGGTGGTCACCGGCGGCTCGCAGCGCATCGGAGACGCCATCGGCCTGCTCGGAGCCGAGCGCGGCTCGCGCCTGCTGATCAGCGGCGTCAACGAGAAGACCGGACGCGAGGAGCTGGCCAAGCTCAATCCGGACTCGCGGCGGCTGATCGCCTGCTGCGTCGATCTCGATTACCGCGCCCGCAACACCATCGGCAACGCGATCGAGGCGCGGCGCTGGGTGCGCCAGAACGCGTTCGGTTCGGTGCTGCTGGTCACCTCCAACTATCACATGCCGCGCACGCTGGCCGAGTTCAGCCACGCCATGCCCGGCGTTCGCTTCGTGCCCCATCCGGTCGTCACCGACCAGGTCGACGCCGGCGCTTGGTGGCGCGAATGGTCGGCGCTGAAGCTGCTCGCGCCGGAATACGTCAAATACCTCGCGGCGCGCGCGCGCGCGCTGCTGGAGGACGACCCGGAGACCTCGCGCCTGTCCGTCATCATCGGCGGCCGCAAGCCGGTCTCCCCCAAGCCGGCCGATCTGATCGGCCCGGAGAACGAGAAGCGCTCGCGGCTCGAGACCGGCGCCTCCGGCGGCGCTTGACGCCGGGGAGCCGCCGGGGTCTTTGCGCGCATGCTCGTGCTGCGCTCGCTCGTCTTCAACATCCTGTTCTACGTCAACCTGGCGCTCTGGCTCGTCTTCGCCGCGATGCCGGCGCTGCTGGCGCCGCCACGGCTCCTGCTCCGGGTCACCGCGGCATGGGCCCACAGCGCGCTGTGGCTGATGCGGGTGACGGTCGGCACGCGATACGAGATCACCGGCCGCGAGAACATTCCGCGCGGCGGCGTCATGATCGCGGCGAAGCATCAGTCGTTCTGGGAAACCTTCGTGCTGATGACCGTGTTCGACGACCCGGTCTTCATCCTGAAGCGCGAGCTCATGTGGATCCCGTTCTTCGGATGGTGCCTGCGCAAGCTCAGGATGATCCCGGTCGACCGGGGCGCCAAGTCGCGCGCGCTGATGGCCGTGATGCGCCGGGCCCGGGTCGAGCTCGGCCAGAACGGCCGCCAGCTGCTGATCTTTCCCGAGGGCACGCGCCGGCCGCCCGGCGCCCCGCCCGACTACAAGACAGGCGTGATGCATCTCTACCATGAACTCGGCGTGCCCTGCGTTCCGGTGGCGCTGAATTCCGGCCTCTACTGGCCGCGCCGGCGCTTCATGCGCCGCCCCGGCGTCATCCGCATGGAATTTCTGCCCGTCATTCCGCCGGGCCTCCCGAAAACCGAATTCCTCGAGCTCCTGCAGGAGCGCACCGAAGCCGCCAGCGACCGGCTGCTGCGGCAGGGGCGGGCCGAACTCGCGGCGCGCGGCCTGGAGGAGATCGGCGCGGCGCGCGACGGCTGAAAACGGAGCTTGACACGACCATGAAAATCGTTCTCTTTTTGTTCCGAACAAAAGGGAAACGTCATGGCCGCTCTCGCCATCCGCCTCGATGATCAGCCCTCCGCGGGACCGGCCCCGGCCGCGCGCGAAACGCCGCTGCGGAGCACGGCCGGGCTCTCCGGGCGCCGCTTCACCGCGTGGCGCGGCCGCTCGGGCCGACGCTATGTCGCGTCCGTCTTCGCGATCATGGACGATCACGCGCTCGGCTTCGCGGACGCGGTCCTGCTCGCCGTCGCGCCCGACCGGCGCATCCTGGCTGCGCGCGACAGCGGGCCGTTCGGCGTCGAATCGGCGCTGATGCGCTGGAGGCGCGCGGCGGCGGAGGCCGGGGCTGGCGAGATTCATGTCCATCTCCTCGCCGAGGACGGACCCAGCCGCCGCGCCGCGCTGCGCGACCTGACGCCCGAGGCGTGAGGTTCGGGGGTCAGGGTCCGGTGGGAGCGAGCGCCGCCGCCAGCCGCGCCAGCACGGGATCGACGATCCCCAGCGCCAGCAGATGCTCATGGGTGCGCAGCACATAGTCCGGGTTCTCGCCCGAGCCGCCGCGCCCGTGGCGAACGAGTTCGAGCGCGCAATCGGGCGCGAGCCGGCCAGCATATTGCAGGTGCTTCCGGTCGGCGACATAGACCAGCGCGGTGACGGCGCGGCCATCGACCAGACGCACCGGCAGCCATCGTTCGAGATAGACGGCCGTCGCCTGCTCGCGGGCGCGCAGATAGGCGATGGTCTCGTCGGCGTGGCCGGCCGCCACACGGAAGGCCACGCCGCGGCAGACGCCGCCGCGATCGAGCCCGAGCACCAGCCCCGGCCGTTCCGGCGTGCCGCGATGCACGTGCGAGAAGACGCAGAGCGCCCGGTGATAGCCATGCAGCCGGCCGCTCAGGCTTTCCTCGAATGGAAATCCCGGCCGCCAGATCAGCGAGCCGTAGCCGAACACCCAGAGATCGTCTTCATCGCGCTGCCGCCGCATCATCGTCCCATATTCTCGCCGCAGCCTGCTGCTTGTAATCCGGCCGGCGGTCGCCTTTGTCGCGGCCGCCGCGCTCTGGCGCGGCCCGCGCGGCGGAGCTAACAATCCGCCCGCCCTTCCGCAATGGATACCGCCCATGACCGAACGAGCTTCCGCGCGCCGCCATGGCCGGTTCTGGCTCTATGCGCCGTTCGTGGCGCTCGGCCTCGCCGCCATCGCCTGGACCGGATTCTGGTTCACGGTGCGGAGCCGCGTCATCGAGGCAGTCGATGCGGCGCTGGCGCGCGAGGCCGGTCTCGGGCGCAGCTGGGTCTGCGCCGACCGTTCGGTCACCGGCTTCCCGTTTCGTGTCGAGCTGCGCTGCGCCTCGCTGGCGCTGACATCGGCGCGCTGGGGGGACGCCGCGAGGGCGCGCACGGGGCCGGCGCTCGCCGTCGGGCAGATCTACACGCCGGGGCTCGTCATCGCGCAGATCGCCGGTCCTCTCCAGGCCGATCTGCCGGACGGACGCAGGCTCGAGCTCGGCTGGAGCGGCTTCGAGGCCAGCCTGACGCACAAGTCCGGCGATCCCGAACGGGTCGCCATCGTCATGACAGCGCCGAACGCGACGCTGGTCACGCCGGGCCAGGCCAGCGAAACCTGGCGCGCGACCGCGCTGGAAGCGCATCTGCGCCGCAATCCGACGCGGCCTGCACCCGATCAGGCGGTGGATCTGGCGATCAGCCTGAAAGGCTCCGTCCTGCCGGCGCTGGACGCGCTTCTCGGCGTCGCCGAGCCGGGCGATGTCGATGTCCAGGCCACTGTGACGCAGACGGACGCCTTCCGGGTCGGTCTCAATCCCGACGCACTCGAAGCCTGGCGCGGCGCCGGAGGCCAGATCGACCTGACGCGGCTGGTCTCCGTCAAGGGGCAGGCGCGCGTCGAGGCCACGGGGCAGTTCCTGCTCGATCAGACGCACCGGGTCGCGGGCCAGGTGCAGGCCTCTCTCGCGGGCATCCGCCAGATCGCCGGAATTCCCGTCGGCGGGCTCGCTTCGGGCCTCGGTGCGCTGCTCGGGGGCCGTCTCGGCGCCCAGTTGCCGGGCGTCGCGCCGGGCCTGACGCCGCTGCCGCCGATCGTGCTGCGCGAGGGCCGGGTCTATCTCGGACCGATCCGCCTGCCGCTGCAGCCGCTGCCGCCGCTCTATTGAGCGTCGTCTTCGCGAGCGTGAGCGAAGCGATCCAGCGGCTCGCTCCAAGCCCTCCTGAACTGCTTCGCTGCGCTCGCCAGCACAAGAAAAGGGGCGCTCGCGCGCCCCCTCCATCGTCGAGCGGGAGCAGGCCGTTCAGGCCGCCGGCAGCGCCATGCGCGGCGCCTCGATCCGCACCAGCGCCTTCTTGACCGCATCCTGCACCTTCTCGAAGGCGCGCACCTCGATCTGGCGGACGCGCTCGCGCGAGACGGAGAATTCCTCCGAAAGCTGCTCCAGCGTGATCGGATCGTCGGCGAGACGACGCGCCTCGAAGATGCGGCGCTCGCGCGGGTTCAGGACGGTCAGCGCCTCGCGCAGCGCGGAGTGACGATTGTCGCTCTCCTGCGATTCGGCGTAGCGGCGCTCCTGGCTCTCGCTGTCATCGACCAGCCAGTCCTGCCATTCGCCGTCGCCATCCTCGCGCAGCGGCGTATTGAGCGACGAGTCGCCGCCGAGACGGCGGTTCATGTCGATCACGTCCTGCTCGTTGACGCCGAGCTTGGTGGCGATGACCTTGACCTGATCGGGGCGCAGATCGCCCTCGCCCAGCGCCGAGATCTTGCTCTTGGCCTTGCGCAGGTTGAAGAACAGCTTCTTCTGGTTGGCGGTGGTGCCCATCTTCACCAGCGACCAGGAACGCAGGATGTACTCCTGGATCGAGGCCTTGATCCACCACATCGCATAGGTGGCGAGACGGAAACCCTTGTCGGGCTCGAAGCGCTTGACCGCCTGCATCAGGCCGACATTGCCTTCGGAGACGACCTCGCCGATCGGCAGGCCGTAGCCGCGATAGCCCATGGCGATCTTGGCGACCAGCCGCAGATGCGAGGTGACGAGCCTGTGGGCGGCGTCGCGGTCGCCATGCTCGCGCCAGCGCTTGGCCAGCATGAATTCCTCGTTCGGCTCCAGCATCGGAAACCGACGAATTTCGTCCAGATAGCGTGAAAGTCCACCCTCGGCGGACATGACGGGCAGCGACGCGATGGCCATGTGCTCGTTCTCCTTCCCGGACCCCCGCGTCGCGGCAGGCCCACCGCGCGATCAACCTTCGCGCAGGTTTCGGACTCGATGACAGTCACAAGGCGTCACACGCACCGCAGTTCGGAACCACTTCCGCCCGGACCGTCATTCGCGGCGCCCCTTTGGCCATCCGCATCCGACCGCCATTATCATCCAAGCAAGTCTGGCGGAAAAGTGGCAACAAGGCCGAATTGCCTCACAGAGCCGCGAGCTTTTCTTGCAAATCTGCAAAATCAGCAGGCGACTCGGACTCAAACAGCAAGCTCTCGCCGGTGACGGGATGGGCAAAGCCCAGCACCGCGGCGTGAAGAGCCTGCCGCCCCAGCGCGGCGAGCGCGGCGCGCGCGGGCTCCGGAAGCAGCGACGCCTTGGTGGCGAAACCCGAGCCATAGAGCGCGTCGCCGAGCAGCGGATGGCCGAGATGGGCCATGTGGACGCGGATCTGGTGGGTCCGGCCGGTCTCGAGCCGGCACTCGATCAGGCTGGCGACCGGCTCGGAGGCGTCCTGGCCCTTGCCGGCGGCCGGATAGCGCGCCTCGATGGAAAAATGCGTGATCGCCTCTCGGCCGCGTCCCGGCGCCACCACCGCCATTTTCTCGCGATTCCGGTGGGATCGTTCCAGCGCCGCCTCGATCGTGCCGCTCTGGCGCCGCGGCGCGCCCCAGACCAGCGCGCGATAGGCCCGCTCCAGCGGCCCGGTGCGGCCGTGATCGGCGAACTGTTTCGCCAGCCCCTGATGCGCCTTGTCGGTCTTGGCGACGACGAGCAGGCCGCTGGTGTCCTTGTCGAGACGGTGCACGATGCCGGGCCGCCTGACGCCGCCGATCCCCGAGAGACTGTCGCCGCAATGCGCGATCAGCGCGTTGACCAGCGTTCCGTCCTCATGGCCGCCGGCCGGGTGGACGACGAGGCCGGCCGGCTTGTCGATGACGATCAGGGATGCATCCTCGTAGACCACGTCAAGCGGGATGTCCTGGCCGACAGGGTCGGCGTCCCGCGCCGCCGGCATGACCAGCCTCAGCTCATCGCCCGCGACGACCTTGTGGTTTCCGTCGCGGAGGATGGCGCCGTTCAGGCTGACGCCGCCCTGCTTGATCACCGTTTGGAGGCGGGCGCGCGAGACCTCGCCCGCCAGCATCGCCAACGCCTTGTCGAGCCGCTGGCCGGCCTGTTCGTCGGTCACCGCGAGCGTCACGCCGGCGGGGTTGTGGTCGGATGTCGTGATCATCCGTGACGCTATAAGGCTCCGGGCGGAGGCCCGCACCCCTTTTCGACGGGAGGCAGGGTTCAGGCGCGGGCTTCGCGCCAGAGCACGGCGGCCAGCAGGACGAACCAGACCAGCGCGAGCGGCGCGGCCACGCTCTGGATCGCCGCCGCTTCGGGCCAGACGAGGCGAAAGGCGGCGGCCAGGAACAACGCGCCGCAAAGCAGCCCGGCGAAGCCGATCCAGACCTTGCCGATCGAGACCAGCGACTGCCCGACGCCGAGAAGCCACAGGCCGCTCAGGATCTGCACGCCCAGCAGTTCGCCGACCGCGCCGGCATAGCTGTTCATGGCGGTGTAGGTCACGGCGACGACCTGGCGAGCGACCGGGTCGGCCGTGCGCTGGAACTCGCCCGCGAGCACCGGCATCACCGAGAGCCAGCGCACGATGCCGAGCGTCTTGAACAGCCCGGCGCCGGCCCCGATGAAGGCGACGGCGTCAGCCCGCCAGCCGGCCACGCCGCGGGTGGCCAGCCAGTCCCGCAGGACGAAGGCGAGCGGGATGAGCGCCAGCGAGACAGCCAGATAGGCGCCGTAACCGAGCAGCACGGCGTCGGCCTGCGCCGCGACCAGCGGCAGCGCCTCCGCCGCCGGCAGGCGCAGCGAGGCGGGCCAGCCGATGGCGCGGCCGAGCACGACGAGCGGCACCGCGAAGAGCGCGGTCTGCAGCAGAGCCAGAGCGGCGGCCTTGCGGGCGAGGTCGCGGGAACGCGGCGGCGCGGCGCCCGTGGGCAAGGCGGCGGCGCGGGTTCGGGTCGAGGCGGACATGGTTCTGGTCCTTTCCGGGGGGCGTCAGGCGTTCACGGCGGCGAGGTCGGAGGGGGCCGGACGCCTCGCCGGATAGGGGCCGAGCGACGCCGCGACGGCGAGGGCGAGCGGAGTGTGCGGTTCGGGGCCGATCAGCGCCTCGAGCTTCGCATTGGCGAGCCGGACCGGCTCGCGCCAGACCCAGCGCATCTCGATCAGCTCGCGCAGGAAGCCGACCAAGGGCGCGGCGAGATAGATCTGCGGCCAGAAGAAGCGCCGGATCGGCGCATGCGCGCCGATCGCCCCCTGCACGGCCTGCGCCATGCCGCGCCCATCGGCGATCCAGTGGCCCTGAAAATGGAACACGTCATGATCGGCGAGCCTGTCCTCGCGATCGAGCAGGCGCATGAAGGTCTCGGCCAGATCGGGCGCGTAGGCCCAGCTATGGCCGATCCCGGGCGCCCCGAGATCCTGGATCACGCGTGCGCTCCGGCCGCCCTTGGCGAGCGCCTGGGTGAACCATGAACTCGGCACGTCGGGCCCGAAGAAATCGCCGGCGCGGACGATCAGCGAACGCACGCCGTCCTCGGCGGCGTGGCGCAGCATCGCCTCCATGTCGACCCGCACTGCGCCCTTCACCGAGGTCGGGTTCTGGGGCGAGGCCTCATCGACCAGCGCGCCGGCGTCGGGACCGAAGACATAGATGTTGCCGGGAAACAGGATGCGCGTCCCGGCGTTCCTGGCCGCGACGATGCTGTTGGCCAGCATCGGGACGGCGTGCTCGCGCCATCTGGCGTAGTTCGGCGGGTTGACCGCATGGACGATGACCGCGGCGCCCTGCGCCGCGCCGAGGACGTCGCCGCGCCGCAACGCGTCGCCCTGCCGCCAGTCGACGGCGAAGGGCAGGCGCGCCGCCGTGGCGGCCCGGACGACGTCGCGACTCAAGGCGCGAACGGCGTAGCCGCGCCCGTGCAGCGCGACGGCGAGCGCACGGCCGAGGCCGCCGGTGATCCCGAGGACGAGGGCGATGCGAGGGGAGGGGAGTTGATGAGCCATGACGATCTCCTTTGCGGTGGACAAAGGATGGCTGTGGCCAAGGCAAACGGAAATTGCCAGATGCCGTGGATCGTCTATACGTTTTCGTATGACTGAGCCTGTTTCCTGGGACCTTTACCGCTCGTTCCTCGCCGTGATCCGGCAGGGCAGCCTGTCGGGGGCGGCGCGCGAGATCGGCGCGACGCAGCCGACGCTCGGCCGCCATGTCGAGACGCTCGAGGCCGCGCTCGGGCTCTCCCTGTTCACGCGCTCGCAGGGCGGCCTCCGGCCGACGCCGGCGGCGCTGGCGCTGGTTCCGCAGGCGCGGGCGATGGAAGCGGCGGCGGCCGCTCTGCGGCGTGGGGCCGACGGCGCCCGCGCCGAAGAAGGCGGCACGGTCCGGATCAGCGCCAGCGAGATCATGGGCGCGGAGGTTCTTCCGGCGATCCTCGCGCGGGTGCAGGAGAGCCATCCCGCGCTCCGGCTCGAACTTTCGCTAAGCAACCGCACTGACGACCTGCTGCGTCGGGACGCCGACATCGCGGTGCGGATGGTGCGCCCGACGCAGGATGCGCTGATCGCGCAGCGGCTGGGCGAGGTCAAGCTCGGCCTGCATGCGCATGAGCGCTACATCGCCCGCCACGGCGCACCCGCGACGCTCGCGGAGCTGGCGCGCTTCCACGTCATCGGCTTCGACCGCGACGACCATTCGGCCCGCGCCATTCTCAAGACCGGCTTCCCGATCAGCCGGGACGATTTCAGCTTCCGCAGCGACAGTGACCTGGCGCAACTCGCCGCGCTGCGCGCCGGTGCGGGCATCGGCATGTGCCAGCTCGGGTTGGCGGCGCGCGATCCGCAGCTCAGGCCGGTGCTGCCCGAGGCCGCGACGTTCAGGCTCGAGGTCTGGCTGGCGATGCACGAGGACCAGCGCGCCAGCCGCCCGGTGCGGACGGTCTTAGACGGCTTGGCGGCCGGGTTGCGCC